>JANOGR010000214.1:0-7449 GCA_031406095.1 Ignavibacteriales bacterium | reverse complement strand
CATATTTTGGCTGTATCGTGGGACGGTATGGCAACAGGATAGCAGCAGGAAGGTTTAAGCTCGATGGCGCCGAATATGCACTCGCCACCAACAACAACGGGAATCACTTACACGGCGGAAACAAAGGCTTCGATAAAGCGGTGTGGAAAGCAAAACCTTCGGTGAAGAACAACTCCGTATTGTTGGAGTTAAGGCATCAAAGCCAAAATGGAGACGAGGGGTATCCGGGAAATCTGTCTGTCAAAGTCGTGTATGCGCTCAGCGACAAGAACGAGTTGTCCATCTCGTACGAAGCCACCACAGACAAGCCCACAGTGGTGAACCTTACGCATCACAGCTATTTCAACTTGCTGGGTGCAGGCGACGGAGATGCGCTTGGCCATTTGGTAACCATGAATGCAGACAAGTACACCGTTGTGAATCAAAGTTTAATTCCAACCGGCGAGCTCCGTTCGGTTGAAGGAACTCCAATGGATTTCAGAAAACCTTCGACGATCGGAAGCCGGATCAAAGAAGTTGAAGGAGGATACGACCACAACTACGTGCTCAATCGAACAGGAGAGGGCCTCGCATTTGCTGCGAAGGTGAGCGCTCCGGGCAGCGGAAGGGCGATGGAAGTATGGACAACGGAGCCCGGGTTACAATTTTACACAGGAAATTTCCTCGACGGCTCACTCACAGGAAAAATGGGAAAAAACTACTTGAAGCACTATGGTTTCTGTCTCGAAGCGCAACACTATCCGGATTCTCCCAACCATTCCGAATTTCCAGCGACCACCTTGCGCCCCGGCCAGACATACCGTCAGCAAACCACCTACAAATTCTTAGCCGAGTAAGTTCAGAATTTTTCTGGAATGCTCTCTGAACGTTTTGGAAAAAAACCGGACATCTTCTTCAAAAAAGAGAGTGTCACGGAATGACATTGAATCTCAATTTCACATCATGAGGCAACCATGACTGCAATCGGCTTGCAATGGATCGACTGGATCGTAATCCTATTCTACTTTGCTTTCATCATTGGTCTGGGGTTTTACCTTCGGCGGTTCACGAAGAATCAGGAGGATTTCTTCCTGGCGGGCAGGCGGAACAGCTCGTGGGTGGCTGGGCTTGCATTCCTCTCGGCCAACCTCGGGGCGCTCGAGCTCCTTGGGATGACGGGGAACACGTTCAAATACGGAATGTACGTCGCCCATTTCTACTGGGTCGGAGCGATTCCCGCAATGCTGTTTCTCGGCCTTTACATGATGCCGTTTTATTACAGCAGCCGGATTCATTCCGTTCCCGGATACTTGAAGCTGCGCTTCGACGAGAAAACTCGAATTCTCAACGCGTTCGCATTTGCTGTTATGACGGTGCTCGTCTCCGGTATCAACCTTTACGCAATGGCCCTGGTGCTCCGCACGTTTCTCGGATGGGACTGGGATGCAAGCCTGTGGATTTCAGCTGCCACTGTTGGAGTCTACGTGTACCTCAGCGGGTTGCTTTCCGCAATCTTCACTGAGATCGTCCAGTTTTTTCTCATCTGGTTCGGCCTCTTCCTCGTGTCCGTCCTCGGCCTCGTGGAGATTGGCGGCTGGGATCAATTATTCTCAAAAGTGCCGGCTTCTTTTTCGACGCTGTGGTCAACATCCGGAGACCCGAGTCAAAACGGCATGGAGATTACATGGGCGGGAATTGTTCTTGGTCTTGGCTTCGTTCTTTCATTCGGATATTGGACAACCGACTTCCTCGTTGTCCAGCGAGCATTCTCGGCAAAGGATCTGAAAGCCGCAAGGATGACTCCGATCATCGCATCCTTTTTCAAAATGGGAGTTCCATTCATCGTGATTATCGCCGGACTCATAGCGTGGGTCCTGGCCAACGACCCAAACAGCGGGTTCAAACTGCTTTCTGACGGAGGGCAGGTCAACTATGACTCCGCATTACCGCTCTTGATTGCGCGCTACTACCCTCCAGGTTTGATCGGGTTAGGAGTGACGGCCCTGCTGGCGGGGTTCATGGCAGGACAGGCGGGAAATGTCAGCGCTTTCAACACCGTGTGGACGTACGACATCTACTGGGCTGCGATCAAAAAAGTTGCAAGCGACGATCACTTGCTCCTCGTCGGCAGGATTACTACCATTTTCGGTGTTATCATCAGTGTTGGCACGGCGTACTGGGCAAAGAGTTTTCCGAGCATCATGGATTATATGCAGGCGATCTTCTCCTGGGTAAATGCGCCGCTGTTTGCAACGATGCTGCTCGGAATGTTTGTCGTCTGGATAACGCCCAACGGCGCTTTTTGGGGGTTGATCGCGGGAATGAGCTCGTCGTTCCTTATGTTCCTCGCAGTGAAATTCGACTGGATGGACAAAGATCTCATCACGCTTTCACAAGTAAGCAGCGACATGGCTGTGAATTTCTGGCGTGCGTGGTGGGCGTGGCTCATCTGCTTTGTTGTAACGATCGTGGTGAGCTTGTTTACGGAGAAAAAGCCGCGTGAAGAGCTGGTGGGGCTGGTGAAGGGTCTGACCGTCGAGTCGGCGCTTGCAAAACCCCCGTTTTACAAGTCCGTGGAGTTCTTTGCGATCCTGTCTTGCATCGTTTTGTTGATACTCAATTTCTATTTCTGGTGAGGTGACACATGAAGCCAATCTGGTTTTTCGTGGGAGTGTTGCTGCTGGTCAACGGTGTGTTCGTTCTCTTTGCCGATGTTTTCTTCGTGTTAAACCCTCCGGAACATGTCACCATGTTCGCTCAATTGCGGCCGGGCCTCTGGTGGGGGGCCCTTATGATCGTAGTCGGAGGCCTGTTTCTTGTCACAAATCGGCGAAAGAAGGTCATTTGAATCTGGCGTGACAATCTGAATTCTTCATGGAGTCAGATTGGTCAGTTTTTCGGCAGACCTGCTCCGTGAAGGGAGCGATTATCGCGAGATAACAGCTCCTTCTCCCTTGAGTATGACGACCATTTTCGGCCCTTTCACGGTCGAAGGATCGAAGGTTTTACCGGCTTCCTCAGCGTGATGCTTCGCTTGCTCGATCAGTTCCTCCTTCGTGTATACTTTTGCACTCACAACACCCTGAGCACGGACAGTCCCGCCCTTCTCATCAACGGGGAACACAATGACCCCGTCGTCCACTTTGAACCGGATCGGCTCAGAGTCTTTGCCTTCCGAGATCATGATCCAGCAACCTTGATTCGTGCACACATCCACGACCTGTCCTTCCACCAGGACTCTCTTGCCATCAAATTTCTTGGGCTGGGAAAGAATGTCTGAGATCTTCGTTTTCTCTTTTACCGTGACTTTTTTCCCATACTTGTTAGAACCCGAGTAGGAAACGAAGGTCAAAAGTCCACACATTAACAGCAAAATAGTTTTTTTCATATTTTGTCCTTTGTAAGGGTTGATTGACCTAGATAATGTAATCATCAGTCTCTCTCCGAACAACCTCTTTTGGGGTTCATCAAGGGATGAAAAAAGATCGTGCTCACTTGAATTTACAGTTCTCTCTTTCTACTTTGTTCGAACCATGAAAATTCTTGTTGTCGAAGACGAGATGTCGCAGCTCCAGTTCGTGTTGACGGTCCTCAAAAACAACGGGTTCGATGTCCTCGGGGCAGAGAGCGGTTCCAGAGGCGTCGATATAGCCCGAATCGAGCATCCTGATTTGATCATCACTGATATTCATATGAGTGATGGCGGCGGATTCGACCTCCTTTCAGCCATCAGGTCGGATGCGTCGACAGCAACAATTCCTGTTATCCTTATGACTGGCTTGGCTGACAGGGCCGGGATGAGGCATGGGATGGAACTTGGGGCGGACGATTACATTCCGAAACCTTTCACAGCAGAGGAGTTGGTCAACGCAATCAATTCCAGACTCCAGAAACAACAGGAGGTGCTCCGGAAGGCCAATAAGAAGCTTGACGAACTCAGGACGAGCATGAGCGTGACGCTGCCGCATGAGCTTCGCACTCCCCTCAACGGCATCCTTGGCTATGCGGACTTACTCCGCAAGCAGGCCGCCGACCTGGAAACGGCCGAAGTGTCAAAAATGGCAGAACGAATCCACAAGAATGCCAAAAGGCTTCAACGTCTTGTGGAGAACTATCTCATCTATGCCCAGCTCGAACTCAAGCAAACAGAGCTGCATAAGAAGGAAGGTGAAGAGATGGTCACCAAGGATGTGGAGGCGAAGCTTGACGAGCTCGCGAGGACGAAGGCGAAAGACTTTAACAGGGAGAACGATCTGGACATGAAGGTGGAAGACGTTGCGGTTTCGTTCATTCCACAGTACTTTAACAAAGTTGTGGAAGAAGTGCTGGACAACGCATTCAAGTTCTCCAAAGGTGGGACTCAGGTAAAGGTCAGGGGTGAGGTGGGAGACGAGGGATACCTTATTAAGGTCCAGGACTCGGGGAGAGGGATGCGTGCGGATCAAATAGCCGAGATAGGTGCGTTTAACCAATTTGACCGCAAGTTCTTCGAGCAGCAGGGCTCAGGCCTTGGCCTCACGGTTGCCCGACGGCTTGTCCAACTACACGGCGGTTCCTTAAAGATCCAAAGTCAGGTTGATGTTGGAACGACTGTAACGGTTACCCTTCTTCAAATCTGATTTCACACGGTGATCTTGTACTTCTGCATCAAACGATACAGTGTTGCCCGGCCTATTTTTAGCTTCTGAGACGCCTCCACGATATTACCTTTTGTAGCTTTGAGAGCATTCCGAATTGCGTTTTCCTTGAGTTTTTCAAAAGGCACTACCACATCATCTTCGAGCGCGAACGGCGATGCCGCCTTATCCCCCGTGGCGGGTGATGCAAAAGTTTGAACAGACAGCGGCAATTCTCGCTCCGTAATTTCCTGGTTGTCCACCATAACGATGGCGCGCTGAATCGCATTTTCCAATTCCCGCACATTCCCGGGCCAGGGATATTCGTATAACAGGTTCAAGGCTTTCCGTGAAAACTTCAGATTGGGTTTGGCAAGCTCTTTCGAAAACTGCTTCAAAAAAAATTCTGCCAATAGGAGAATATCCGACTTTCTCTGCCGCAGCGGGGGAAGCATGATCGGGAAGGCCGAGAGCCTGAAATAAAGGTCTTCCCTGAAACGTTTGTGTTTCACCTCTTCTTTGAGATCCTTGTTTGTTGCTGATACAACGCGGGCGTCAGTCTTGATTGTCTCGTTTCCGCCGACGCGTTCGAATTCCTTGGACTGGATAACTCGCAAAAGCTTGGCTTGCAGGCTCAGGTCAAGTTCGCCGATTTCGTCGAGGAAAACCGTTCCCCCGCCCGCCTGCTCGAACCTGCCTAACCGGCGTTGAACCGCACCCGTAAAAGAGCCTTTTTCGTGCCCAAAGAGCTCGCTTTCAAGCAGATCTCTCGGGATCGAGGCGCAATTGACGACAATAAACGGGCCGTTCTTGCGCTTGCCGTTGTAGTGAATCGCTTTGGCAACAAGTTCTTTCCCCGTTCCACTTTCACCGAGAACAAGAACGGGTATTTCGTTGTCTTTCACTTTTCCCACGAGGGAAAATACATCGTGCATCTCTCCGCTTTGTGCAACAATATTCTCAAAATGTACCCTCTGACTGACGGTTTCCCGTAGACGTTCTACTTCCTTTGAAAGCTCAGAAATCTGCAGTGCGTTCTTGATGGCGATTTCGAGCCGAGGAAAATCGATCGGCTTGCTGAAGTAATCTGAAGCACCAACCTTCAGGGTTTCAATTGCAACGTCAATCTTGGCTTGAGCTGAGAGGATAAAAACCGGCAGGTCGGGCTCCCTCTTCCTTATTTCTTTCAGGGTTTCAGTGCCCCCAATGCCTGGAAGCATGAGGTCGAGCAACACAACTTCTGGACCCTCATCGAGCGCTTCAAGACATTCCTCGCCGCTTGAAAATACCCGGGACTTATATTTCCACTTTTCCGTCACCCAAAGTTCGAGGAGTTTCGCGACACTTTCCTCGTCATCGACAATAAAAATCAGTTTCTCGGTCAAGCTCTGGTTCTCCTTAGTTGTGTGTTCTCTTTAGTTACGAAGCAACAGGCACATTGCATTTTTTCCGACTCATTTTGGCCTTTTGATGAAGTGGCAACCTCACGACAAAACAGGAACCGCCGTCTCCTTTGCCATGGACATTCACGGTTCCATCGTGTAATTCAATAATACGTTTCGCGATTGCTAAACCCACGGCCGGCCTGCTCACCTGGTCCGTTCGGAGCCGAAACTGATAAAGAGGATCAAAAACGAAAGGAAGTTCCTGGGGGGAGATCACATTGACACTGTTTCTAATGACAAGCTCAACCTCGGATTCGATGCAACGGATAGAAACCTCTATAGAACCACCAACAGGCGCGAACTCAATCGCATTCGTGAGCAAATGCAAGAGCATTTCGAACAATCGCTGCTTGTCCCAATTCCCTGCAATCCCAGATGGATGTGACTTGAAAGAGATAAAGACAGATCTGTCCCTGGCGTGGCCATCGACAGCCTGAAGAGCATGTTCAAAAAGGCTCGAAAGGTCAACCTCGGACCGCCCAAGGTCCGCTTCACCTTGTTCAAGCGAATGCAGACTCACGAGCTCAGCCAACCGTTGTCCTTCATCCTTTATTGTTTGCACGAACTGCCTTCGAAGATCATCCGGCAAAAATGGATCCTCCAGGATAACTTCGGCGTAGCCGAGGATTGAAGTCAAAGGGGTCCGAAATTCATGCGATACCCGAGATAAGATGTCTTGTCTGACGTTTTCCATTATTAATAGAATCTATACTAGATATGGCAATACACAGTGCAATCTACATGCCAACACCAATCTGTTTGTATTCTGCCAGAACCGCATGACTCGTCTTCAGCAACTGACCCATTATAGCACAACATTTTCTAGAACGCTTCGTCTTTGTTCAATAAACATGCATAATTATTGGAGAATAGTCAACATATGTATCATTATGGTTCATTTTGTCATAATGAAACACATAAATTGACGAAGGCGTTAACAATAGCGCTTTTGTTGAACAATTGAGCTGGCACGCAGCTTGTAGGTAAGTATGGCAAGATTATCACTATGAAACAGCAAGCGAAATCAAACAACCCAAACCAAAAGGAAACCAAAATGAAAAAGTCCCTTATTCTTCTCGCCCTTGTCGTTGCAGTCGCATACGATGCTTTCTCACAAGCGACAGCCACGCAAAACCTCACACTGGCCGTGAATGCAGTCTATAAGATTTCAACCTCTGGTAACCCCGGTGCACTGACCATTACAAACGGTACAGCCGGCACGGATGCTCTGAGCTCTGTCAGCGACAACTCGACCACTTATAGCATTACGCAGAATTTCGGTAACACCGTGAAGGTCACGGCGAACCTGGATGCGGCTCTGCCGGCAGGTTACACGCTGCAGATCAACATGGCGAGTGCGCAAGGTACGAGCGCTGGGAACGTCGATATTTCCAATGCAACCTCCGGAA
>JANOGR010000153.1:0-10940 GCA_031406095.1 Ignavibacteriales bacterium | reverse complement strand
CACAACTCGGTTTTCCGATACGGCGGAACAGGTGCGCCGGGTAATTCGAATCCCAGGCTTGAACCGGGCGATCGAATCGTGGTACGCGAGAAACTTGACCAGAGGGAAGACCATCGCGTAACTGTTGAGGGCGAGGTACTGAACCCTGGAGTCTATCCGATCACGCGTGACCAAACCCGCCTGAGTGAGGTGATGCAGGAAACCGGCGGACTGACGAAATTTGCTTCTCTCAAGAACGCAGTGTTGATGCGAAAGCCCATCGACCCCAAAAATACCGAGTTGGAGCGCATGATCAGGAACCGGGGCAACATTTCCTCAGAGGATGAGGGCTACCTCAACCTAGAAAACGAGCTGCGAATGCAGGGCGAACGGGTGAAAGTGGACTTTGAAAAACTCCTGATTGAAAAAGACAGTACACAGGACGTTTTCCTGAGGCCTGAGGACCGGATTGTCATTCCCTCCGCCCAGAAAAGTATCTATATCTTTGGCCAGGTGGTTTCTCCCACACAAATTCCCCACGTGCCGGGCAAAGACGTCGGCTATTATGTGTTGAAAGCCGGCGGGTTCACAGATTATGCGAGGTCTGGAGACGTCATGGTCATCAAGCACACAACGCGCCAATGGCTCAAGCCAGGTGAAACACAGATCGAAGAC
The DNA here is from genome assembly GCA_031406095.1 of Ignavibacteriales bacterium. Taxonomy (GTDB): domain Bacteria; phylum Bacteroidota; class Ignavibacteria; order UBA10030; family UBA10030; genus JANOGR01. Next base: position 10,286 of record JANOGR010000153.1, on the reverse strand, counting down.
GGCGATTACATCTGGGTGCCGAAAGTCTCAGATCGGCCGTTTTCGTACTATCTCGGCGTGGTCAGCCAAACGGCTTCGATTATCACCGGCGCCCTGACAATCGTGCTTCTCATACTACAGCTGAAGTAGCGGAATCTCTTCATCGATCGCGTAGGATGGTCAATGCGACCTCCCAAATGCAGAATCTGTGGAAATACAGAAAAAAACCGTCTCTTTGTCATACGGGAAATGATGTTTGGAACGGGCGAGTCCTTCGACTACTTTCAATGTGCTCGCTGTAATTGTCTTCAGTTGAATGAAATACCGGCGGATTTATCAACGTATTATGAATCAGAGTATTATAGCTTGGCAAATGACCCGTCAAAGGAGAATAAGATAGCTCGATTTGTTCACAACCTTCGGGCTGATCAGTCGTTGAAAAGGTCTTGGCTCGGTAAATACTTACTTAATGTATTTCCTAATTATGCGCTCGACGCGATGTCAAAGGTCGAGCTTCACAAATCGACAAGGATTCTCGATGTTGGATGCGGGACTGGATCTCTCATCTACTGTCTGAGGGAAATAGGATTTAAGAACGTTTTAGGCATCGATCCTTTTATCAAGGCCGATACTATCTATGACAACGGTACTCAGCTCAAGAAAACAACTCTGGAGCAAACAACGGGTTCCTGGGATATTGTGATGCTGTGCGATTCTTTCGAGCACATGCCAAACCCGGCAGAGGCTGTCCGGTCAATGTCATCGTTGCTTTCGAATGACGGTGTAATTATCATGACCATTCCGACAGTTTCTTCGTATGCTTGGGAAACGTATGGAACACATTGGGTTCAGTTGGACGCACCGCGGCACCTCTTTCTGCATTCGCTCGAGAGTCTTCATTTGCTTGCAAATCATGGCGGGCTTGTGATTGACAAAGTGATCTATAATTCAACAGATTTTCAGTTTTGGGGAAGTGAACAGTGTCAGAGGTCGATCCCTCTATTCTCAGAGACTTCCTATGCCACGGACCCGTCGAAATCGATCTTTCGGAAGACGCAAATAAAAGAGTTTAAAAAAGAAGCCCTTCGGCTGAACAGGGAAAACCGCGGCGATCAGCTAGCTGTCTATCTCAGAAAAAATGGAAATTAACAAGTCAGAACTCCCGCAGAACGGCCGCCAGGAAATTAATCTCCTCGATTACTTCGCGGTGCTCGTAAAATGGCGGCGGTTTCTTGTCATCAATGTCGCCCTCTTCACACTTCTGGCGATTGTTCTTGTACTCATCGTTCCCAGATGGTACAAGTCCACTGCGTCCATCCTCCCGCCGAAGGACCAGGGTGTATTCAATCCGCTTGGAGCCGCAAGTTCTTTACTGAGGGGCATTTCAAGTGCGCAGGGGCCCGCTTCCCGCCTTGGCCAAAATTCAGGAGCATACAATTATCTGGCAATCCTCAAAAGCCGGAGTTCCATGGAAGATGTCGTTCATAAGTTCAACCTGGTGGAAGTCTACGATGTTCAGAACAAGTCTGTGGAAAAGGCCATAAAGCAGCTTGAAGGCAATGTGAATTTCGACGTTCAGCCGGAGGAAAACATCACGATTGAGGCGTATGACAAAGACCCTCAGAGAGCTGCAGCGATCGCAAATCAGTTCGTTGAAATTCTGAATTCGATTAGTATTCGGCTTGGAACACAGGAAGGAAAGAATAATCGCGAATTCATCGAACGACGACTGGCAACGATCAATCATGATTTACACGCGGCAGAAGATGCGTTGAAAACATACCAAGAAAAAAGCGGTATCCTGATTCTTCCGGAACAGAGCAACGCGAGCGTGTCGGCGGTGGCCGAGCTGTATGCCATGAAAGTGAAGAAAGAGATCGAAGTGGGCATCCTTGAGCGCGGCTCCACGAAGGATAATCCAGTTTTACAGCATTTGAAGACTGAACTCCAGGAAATCAACAAAAAGGTGGATATGCTTCCGGAAGCCGGCATGGAGACCCTGCGTCTCTATCGCGAAGTGGCCATCCAGCAAAAAATCCTGGAATATGTTGTTCCCCTGTATGAACAAGCAAAAGTCGATGAGCAGAAAAACGTGCCGGTGATTCTTGTGCTGGACAACGCGGTTCCGGCAGAGCGTCCCGACAAGCCAAAACGCATGATCATTGTTCTTGTGGTATTCATCCTGGCATTCCTGATTCAGGCCTTTCTGATATTCTTTTTCGAGAGCTTTCGTTCTCGTGCAAGCAACGTCAATGTCATCGAAGACAAGGTGAACCGCGCCATTGTGTCTATCGCAAAGCGGTATAGGGTTCACCTGTAGTCCGCCTTCGCAGGTCCTCTTGGAAAATCGAGCTGTTCACACTGAGGCTGTCCCCGCCCCAACGCCGTCAAAGAATCGTATCCTCCGAAATTCTGCATTGAATTTCTTCGGACAAGCGGTGCCGATGGTGGTCGCGTTTTTTGCTATCCCGTTTATCGTCAGGCATGCAGGCGTTGACCGATTTGCGCTTCTCAGTTTCGCATGGATGCTGCTCGGATACTTTTCGTTGTTTGACCTGGGCCTCGGCAAAGCAACAACGAAACAGGTTGCTGAGTCCTTCAGCCGGGGGGATCTGGATCAAACAAAGGCCGCCATCGTCGTTTCGACGGCCTTGAACCTTGGATTTGGAATATTGTTCGCTTTAGCGGTGCACCTTGTCGTGCCCTCCCTTGTTCGATGGACCAATGTTCCCGCGCTTTTGGAGGGAGAGGCAACGCGGATGTTTTCCTATCTTTCGATGTCTCTGCCTCTTCTGACTGTCGGCGGAACGCTCAGGTGCGTGCTTGAGGGGATTCACCGATTTGACCAGGTCAACGCTGTGAAGGCACCATTCAATTCACTCTTATTCTTGATTCCGGTCGTCGGCTTTGCTCTTTCTCTCAACCTTCCCGCCGTCGTGTTGTGGATTGTAGTCTCGAGGGGACTTCTGGCAGTTTTGTATTTCCGGTTTGTGCTTCGACACTTCCCATTGTTTCCATTGCTGCGCAGCGGGTACGTTGAAACGGCAAAGATGTTAATGCGGTTTGGAGGATGGGTGACGGTCTCGAACGTCCTCAATCCATTATTGGTATTTTCTGAACGCTTCATGATCTCAGCTATCGTGTCTGTCGGCGCCGTTACGTTTTATGCGGCTCCGTACGAGATGATCTCGAGGCTTGCGGTGATCCCGTTTAGTCTTGCCGTCACTCTCTTTCCAAAGTTCAGCGAGGCAAAGGAACTCGAAAATCGCAATATCTGGAAGGACCTGATTCTGAAGCCTACCAAGTACCTTGTTGTTCTTCTCTCTCCCATCGCGTTGTGCTTTGTTTTTTTCAGCAAGGAAATTCTCGAGTTATGGCTCGGCTCTGAGTTTGCCGCTCAGAGCGATCTGACCCTCAAGCTTCTTTCTATCGGTTTCTTTTTCCATGCATTTGCCTATATTGCCTTGTCGGCTGTTCAGGGGCTTGGCCGCCCCGAGCTCAAAGCGAAATTAGACGTCGTTTTGGTTGTCCTCTTCTTCACGAGCGGCATTGCGCTGACGCGGTCTTATGGAATCAACGGTGCAGCTGCGGCAAAGCTGTTCGTGCTCGCTATTGATAGCGTCATCCTGTTCTGGTTCTGCAAGTCCATTCTCCGAATCACTATGGCAGATTTCCTCGCCCCTTCGCTCAGTTTCTTGTTTCTCGCGGCATTGATTGGCTTCGTGACAGGATTTGTGCTTGAATCGTCAGGAGTATCCATCATTATTCGGGCGCCCGCCTTCTTGGGCATTGTGTTCGCGATCGCGTGGTCTTTTTGGAAGTTTTCCTTTGATGACGAGGAGCGTTCTTCAACAAAAATCAGACTGATGAGACTATGGACGGTCTAACCGCGACAGACTCGTCACCTGGATTGATGCCTTCAAACGGCTTCCCAAAGAAGGCGGTTTTTCTTCCGATTGCCGCCATTCTGCTTCTCAGCCTGCAATTTCAGACATTGCCAATCCGAATTCAGATTCAGTCATTGCCTCTCACCACGGTCTTTGCTTTGTTATTTCTGCCATTTGTGATTGGAAGGATACCTCGAAGCCCCCTCCTGAGTATTCTGGCAATATTCTTCGGATTTGTTTTTCTTCATTCCCTCATCTTCCTGCTTGTTGACCTTTTTTCGAATCAGCCGGACACGAGATTTATTGCCTGGGCTCGACAGTCATTTGCTCTGTTTGCAGGAATTGTGACGTTTCTCGTATTCCGCACGGCATTTCTTCATGTATCGCTCCAACAGATATTCAAGTTTATTGCATGGGGCACCGTCCCTGCATTGCTCCTGTCAGTTCTCAACATTCTCTGGGGAGCTTTTGGCCAGGGATGGGCCGGCGGAATTGTGGCAGGAATCAGAGACTTCATGAGTCCGGAGGGATATACATCGCCTCTCCGCGCCACAGGCTTTGCGACGGAACCGGCTGCATTAGCGACATCGCTTGTGGTCACACTGCTCCCGGTGTTGTTTGTCTATTTTGGCCAGAAGAGGAACCGCTTTTGGACGATTGTCTTATTGATTCTCGCAACAGCCAGCTTCATGTGGACGTTCAGCACTGTTGGGCTTTTGCTGATGCTTGGTGTGTTGGGCGCAGGTCTTTTCTTTGGGCCAAAGAAGAAGATCATTCTTCTAGTTTTCACGCTTTTCGTGGGAGCTACATTGATGGTAACAGTTTTGTTTCCGAGTAATCAGATCCTCCGCCATGCCGGGACCATTGCTGCTGGACGAGCCAATGTTTCGTTTACCGACCGATTCTACAGTGCCGTTGGGCCCTTTATGGAGGGTTTATCGTCGTACAGCATTGTGGGGTATGGCCTGGGAGGAATCTCGACGCATTTCAGGGAAGTGCTCCCAACGCAATTCCAGGCCGAGATCCTGGCAACGAAATGGAAGGAATTCCCCAACCTCGCTATCCTTTTTGGTCGAGTCTTTGCCGAAACAGGGGCCATTGGCTTTGTTCTTTTCTTAACAGCAATTTACATGACATTTCGACAATTGAAGTTCATCATGAGAAATGACACCGTTGCTGGATCCGCCCTGACTTACTCGAGCATACGATTAGGATTGATTGCATCGTGCCTTGCTTTGTTGATTTCTGTTGGTCCATACCACACTCCATATGTGTGGATATGGATGGCAGTGATAGACGCGAAGTATGTTCTGTCTACCCAGAAAGCATATCAGTGGTGACAACGTCAGAAATTACTGAGAACAGCGCCCGTTCACCGGCGGGGCAATCGATCGACAATCCAACGGTGTGCGCCATCGTGTTGAACTGGAACGGCTACGAAGACACATGCCGTTGCCTTGAATCTCTCAAACGTGCAACATATCCTGAACTCCATGTTGTGGTTGTGGATAATGGTTCAACGGACGGAAGCCCGGAAAAACTGTCGGAGAAGTTTCCAGATATCCTACTTCTGAAGCTACCATCAAACAAGGGTTATGGAGCCGGCAACAATACTGGAATCCGTTTTGCAATGAGGAAGGGATACAACTATCTCTTGATTCTCAATAATGATGTCGTTGTTGACCCTGAGTTCCTTGAGCCAATGGTTCAAACAATGCAAACGCAACCGTCTGTGGGGGTAGTGACCTGCAAAGCATTCTTTCAATCTGATCCGGCGAGAATTTACACGACCGCAGGGAGGTTTAGTAAAGCACGTTGTTCAGGAATCCCGAGATCGATAAGACGTGTCGATGAAGATGGTGACGCAAGCTACATCTCGGGTTGCATCATGCTGGTCAACCGCAAGGTGTTTGATTTTGCTGGACTTTTTGATGAGCGTTTTTTCATGTATTTTGAGGATGTGGAGTTCTCGCGACGCATTCTTGCGAGATTTCGTATCTATTATGTAGCACAAGGAAAAGTTTACCATAAAAGCGGAGGTGGTCAGACCTGGAGAAATTTCACATCGACATATCTGTACTACACCTCGCGCAACAGGTTTCTCGCGTTTCAACATGAGTCCTTGGCCTATCGAGTCTATGTGGCGGTCTACAGTCTCGGTGTGGCGATGGCGAAAACGCTGGTTATTTTCTTCGTGCCCAGCGAAAACATGATACAAGAAGGCCGCTGGCTTAGAATCAAAGCCATCTGGACGGGGATGAAACACGGTTTCAGCAAGAGACATGACTGACATCACCGATCGTCAGAAGATTGAAGAGGCATTTCATGATCAAAGAGCCAAACAGGATGTTAAGGATTTTTATTCTTTTGGAGCCTTGCAGGACGCCGACGAGTATCTTTGGGCCTCAGTTGGGAATGTAGCAAACAAACGTGTACTGGAGATTGGTTGTGGAGACGGCACAACGTCAGTCCGATTTGCCAAGGCTGGCGCTCAGGTCATGAGTATTGATATCTCTGCTGATATGGTTGAGTTGACAATGAAGAAAGCACGAGAAGCCGGGGTTGCAGAATCAATCCATGCAGTGCGGATGGGAGGCGAGGATCTGGATTTTCCCTCCAACACATTTGATATTGTCTATGGTCATTCTGTTCTTCATCATTTGAATTTGGGACTTGCAGCCCCAAAGATCGTCGGGGTCTTGCGCGTGGGGGGGGTTGCTGCCTTCCTTGAGCCACTGAATCATAATCCATTCTTGGCGGTTTTTCGGTTGTTGACACCGCATCGGAGGACTCCGACTGAACAACCGTTGTCGATTGAACAGATTCAGTCTTTCGCTCGCCATTTTGCCTCCTGTGAGCGTGAGGAGTTTTACCTCATTTCATTGTTGTCGTTTCTATGGTACTACGGCATCAGGAACGAAAGGCTTTTTCGGAAAACCATGAACTCGCTGGTGATCGTCGATCGCTGGGTGTTTTCACTTATTCCGATCCTCAAACGGTTTGCCTGGGTGACGGTTGTAAGACTAACAAAATGAACTCCTTGCGAAAGATATGGAGGTTATCAGCCAAGCATCTCATGCAAGGGATTGGAATAACGATTCTCAACTATCGCGACAATACCTTAAGGCGCGATGCCACTCTTGTTGACCTTCTGATGCATGTCAGAGAAGATGGGATGGCTCACCAGAGTTTTGAGGAACTGTTAAACATTTCTCGCCTTTGTGGGGCTACCCGGCGACTCAAAGGTGCCATTGCCGAGTTCGGAGTGTACAAGGGCGGTTCAGCAAGAATTCTTGTTTCGGCGAGAGGATCCAGGGAGGTTCACCTCTTTGATAGCTTCGATGGCATGCACAGAACATCTGAGTTTGATTTGCACAGAAAAGGTGATTTCAGCGATACATCTCTCGAAAGAGTGAAGGAATATTTGCGGTTGTATGACAGGATTTTTTTTCACAATGGCTGGTTTCCTCAAACGACGAAAGGTTTGGAGAAGAACCGATTTTCTTTCGTGCATTTTGACGTCGATCTGTATCAGAGTACGATGGACGCATTAGCGTTTTTCTATCCACGCCTTGTTAAGGGCGGCATTATCCTCTCCCATGATTATAATTCTATATCTTGTCCCGGAGTTTCAAAAGCCTTTAGGCAATTCATGACTGACAAACCAGAATCTGTCTTGGAACTCGGCGGAACAACTCAGTGCATAATTGTGAAGCAGTAAGAGTCTCGCTATTGAGAAAGCATTCCTATGCGGTCTTGCATTGTGAATAAAGGAAGTTGAATATCGACTGCGGTATATCATGAAGATTCTTTTTCTTACATCCCGCGTCCCTTATCCTCCGCACCGTGGCGATAAGCTGAAGATATGGAACTTGATGAAAGAGCTTTCGGCAAGGCACTCCATCATTTTGATCACGTTTGTCGCGTCGCGACATGAGCTGCAATGGAAGAAGCATCTTTCTGAAGTATGCGAAGAAATCCATTTTGTGCACCTCCCCGTTTGGCGTTCAGCCCTGAATTGCATCGCAGCTTCGTGGAGACAAGTGCCCTTTCAGGTGGCATATTATTCTTCCTCCCGGATGGACAAGCTTGTCCGTGAGGTTCTCATGCGTTCGAAACCGGATGTTATTCATACACACCTCATTCGAATGGCGCAATATACGCATGCCATGTCTGACCGTCCGCGGGTTCTTGACCTCACCGATGCAGTTTCATTGTATCTCGAACGAATCCTACACGTACAAAAGAATCCGATTGCACGCATGGCGATAAAGGCCGAACTGAAGAGGATGACGAAGTATGAACGAATCCTCGAGGATTACAACATTGCCCTTGTTTGCTCACAAGTGGACAAAATAAGACTCCTTCAATCGGCACCGAACTCGAGAATTGACTTGATGCCCAATGGCGTCGATTTGAACAACTTCGTTCAAAAGAACTCATTGCAAACGGATACGGCCCGGATTATCTTTACTGGCAACATGTCCTACTACCCCAACCGGGATGCTGCAAGATACTTTTCTGAAACAATCTTTCCTCTGGTTCGCAGGAGAATCCCAAAGGCTCGATTTTGGATTGTCGGTCAGAATCCGCCGCGCAAAATCACTCAGCTTTCAACGGAGAACATCACCGTAACGGGATTCGTGGAAGATATCGCCGCCGAGTATCTCAAGAGCGCTGTTGCTGTCTCGCCAGTTCGGTTCGGCGCTGGCACGCTCAATAAAGTGCTGGAACCTCTCGCACTCGGTGTACCGGTGGTAACGACATCCATCGGGGTCCAGGGATTGAACCTGGAAGAAAACAAGGAAGTGTTTGTCGCAGATGACCCCGTCAAGTTTGCCGAGTCTGTTATCCGCCTTCTACAGGATCCGGTTTTACGGCGTGAGTCGGGACATCGGGCCATGCAAAGCATACGGAGTCGGTTCGGATGGAGCACAATCGCGTTGGGATTGGAACGAACCTATCGAGAGATTATTGAAGGTAAGGCTTGAACAAGAAATCTGAGAGAATGGTTGTCGTTCTGAGTGACATGGTCACGCTCAGTATAGCATACCTGGGATACTATTGGTTTCGTGTGAGCAGCGGGTGGGTCTCGTATCCCATCGAGCCAGAGCTGTGGCTTCCTTTGGCTGCAATATGCTGTTACTGGCTTCTGTGGTTTCTCTTTTTTGGGCTGTATCGTTCATGGTATGGCCAGTCACGACTTGACGAAATCCTCACGCTCTTCCGAACGACGTTGTTGGGCGCGCTTGTCCTTTTTTTTCTCATCTTCGTTGACGATACAGCCATGGAGGCGCAAGCGAATTCCCGACTGCTCATTCTTGTGTATTGGACGCTCACCTTCTCTTTCGTCACTTTAGGGAGGATGTGCGTCCGTGCAATTCAAAAGCAGCTCCTGTTGGCCGGAGTGGGTGCTCGCAACGCGATCATCGTCGGATGGTCTGAAAAGGCTTTTCAACTATACGACATGGTCCAGAAATATCCAGCGCTCGGTTATCGCGTTGTCGGGTTTGTCAAATCTTCGGGGAAAGAAGGCGCAAAAAGACTTTCCAGGGGGCAGTCCAGCCGCGATATCCAGGTTCTCGGTAACATCAATGGACTTCCCGCGATACTCGACAAGCATGGAGTGCAGGAAGTGTTGATAGGCCTCGACTCGACGGAACATCCCCAGCTACTTGATGTGATGAAATACTGCAACGGGCATGAAGTCGGTATGAAAATCGTTCCAGATTTGTACGACAACGTCAGCGGGCAGGCCCGCATCAGTTCGATATACGGTTTCCCTTTGATGGAGCTTCGGCCTCAACTCCTTCAGCCGTGGGAGGCGGCGCTCAAACGAACCCTGGACATTGCTGTCGCCCTGACGATTCTTGTCATCAGTTTCCCCCTGTGGCTTATGATAGCCCTCGCGATCAAACTCGATTCTCGGGGGCCCGTATTCTACAAGCAAGAGCGGGTTGGAAAAAATAACGAGCCGTTCTTCATGATCAAGTTCCGCTCAATGTATTCAGATGCAGAAAAGAAAACCGGTCCTGTATGGGCGGGGAAGGATGACCCTCGCGTCACACGTGTCGGCAGGGTTATCCGTCGTTTACACCTCGATGAAGTGCCGCAGTTTGTTAACGTGCTCGTCGGCAACATGAGCCTGGTTGGACCTCGTCCGGAACGTCCGTATTTTGTCAACCGTCTATCAAAGGAAATCCCGCTTTACCGGCATCGGCATCGGATTCGACCAGGCATGACCGGGTGGGCGCAGATCAAATACCGGTATGACCAGTCCATCGAAGACGTGAAATCGAAGCTCAAATATGATCTCTTCTACATCGAGAACATCTCGTGGCGGCTCGATTTGAAGATTCTCTTCAATACGTTATACGTACTCATCATTGGAAAAGGGCATCAATAAGTCGATCTTATAAC
>JANOGR010000149.1:0-8173 GCA_031406095.1 Ignavibacteriales bacterium | reverse complement strand
AAGCGGCGAGCACGACAAAATACGTTCCCGCCAACATGTATCCGAAATACGGATGTTCGATCCGCTCCGCGAAAAACGGGAAGAGCGACGTGGAAGGGATTTGGCGTGGTTGTTTTTTCGCCATCAATTTTTTATCCCGACGCCGAGGAGCCGGTCGCCGAGAACACCAAACGATTTCGTGATCCAGTAATTCGGATACTGCAAAAACTTCTTCGCTGCGTTCTCCAGAATATTTCCTCTGAGAGCAATCGTTTTCGGAGGCTTGGCCCTCTCGATGATGCGTGGGGTGTTGAAGCCGGCTCTTTCGAGGATACTGGTCAGCGTCCTGGGAGTAAACTCGTTGACGTGATATGGCGGCATGGGCATTTTCTTCCTGATTCCAGCCAAGGGATACAGATGGGTGGCCAGCCAGCCCGCGATGCTGTTGAACTGAGACGGGACCTCAAGCGCAACCACGCCGCCTGTGCGCAACATTTCTCTCGATTTTTCGACGGCTCCGAGCGGGTCAATCAGGTGTTCGAGGACGTCGCCCATGAAGATCACGTCGTACCGGTCGGGTTGCGTGGGGAAATCTTCGAGTGAGCTGCACTGCACTTCCAGTCCAAACTTGTCGCGACACATTCGTGCGCCGAGCGCTGAAAATTCGATCCCGCTTGCCTTATATCCGGCCCGTCGCGCATAATCCAGGAAATATCCCATCCCACACCCCACCTCAAAAAAATCGCCCGACGGTTTGAATTTCTGAATTGCCCCCAGAATTTCGGGGAATTTGACGCTCCCTTTGACGGCCGCGGTCTCGTAGTCGGTGGCCGAGTGTGCTCCAAAATCAGCTCCATCATGCAGGAAATATTCATCCTCGTACATCAATGACAGTTCTTCCTTGTTCGGCCTGGGATGAACGTAAACGAAAGAACACCGTATGCATTTTCGGGTCGCAAACCGTTTATCCCTGAACATGTAGTAGAGAGGGAACTCAGCAAAACCATCCTCCTTGCAAAGCGGGCACGTGCTCACCTGGTACCTCTGCCGGGCGTCAACGCGGCGGACATAGCTCTGTGCAGGCTTGAGCAACCCGTTCGACAGCAAGAGAGTTCATGCACCGGTATTGTGTGTTTGAACACGTTGCCTGAAAAAAACACTGACAAGGTTTTGACGGCTCAAGAATGACACCCCGGTTATACAATTCGAATTCATGTTTGTTGAAAATATTATTCAAGAGCACGATTTTTTTCCCGAGCCCGATGGTGATGTGCATGGCCATCGTGACGCCCGTGACGACGAGTTCGCACTGGTCAACCAGGTCGACGAATCGGTCGAGCGAAAAATGTCCAAAATACTTCGCCTTCGATGCCCTCGCCAGTTTCTGGTTCTTCTTATGCTCCTGCTCTCCCCCCAGGAGCAGAACCTCGTAGCCTCGTTTTTTCAGGTCTTTGGCAAGAGCGATCCAGTTTTTTTCATCCCACAAGCGCGAGGTCCAGCGTCCTCCGCAACCGGTGTTCAGTCCGATCACTTTCTTTTTTTTGTCAAGCTTCCATTCCAGGGAGCCGGCGAGTTTGTTTTCCAGAACATATTTTTCCCCGCCAAAGGCAAACCCGCAGATCTCGAAGATTTCCTGCGGATAGCTTTTTGTGTTTGAGCGGCTCACATCGTCGAAGATGCCGGTCAAGTACTTTGGTTGCGCCGCAGCGTCGGCCGGAGCGATGACGCCATCCTTCAGGATGAAACCGCGCTTTTCGGCGGCGGAGATCTGCGAAGCAAGTGCACACGCCTCCCGATCCTTATCGAGATTGTACAGCGCATCAAAGTGGATGGAGCGAAGCGTGACGATGTTTGGCAGAGAGAAAGCAAGTCGTTCATCGACCTGTGAAGGGAGAACCTCGGGAGTCAATGTAAGCCAGTAGATTTTGGAGTGCGGGGAAGTTTCTTTGATTTTGTGGAGAAGCGGAGTCGTTCGGATGACATCTCCGACGGCGCCGAGCTTGATAATCAAAATCTTCTTGTCGACCCGGTCGTAGTGAAGGCAATCTTTGCCGTGCTTGTCAATGCAGTGGACGCCGAATTGCTTATGAGGTTTACAGGGTACGTCTCCGCGGAAATGCCGGCAGTCGGTTTTGAGCGGAATCACGGAGAGCTTCGTTACTGGAGCATCTCGCGGATGGAGTACACTTCTTCGTCCCGCTGCTGGCGCGAGATCATTTCGCCGAGCAAGCCGATGGAGACGAACTGGATACCGATAATAATAAAAAGGAACCCAACCATGAAGAGCGGCCGGTTGCTGAGGGATGTCCTCCCCAACAGCCATTCGTAGGACAAATACGCGTCGATGAAGACTCCGACAACGAACGAGATCATGCCCCAGACGCCGAACAAATGCAGCGGCCGGCGGATGTAATGCGTGGTGAAGAGGACGGTGAGCAAATCCAGGAACCCGTTGAAAAACCTGCTGATGCCGAACTTGGTGCGGCCGTATTTGCGGGGATGATGCTGTACGGGTTTTTCAGTCACGCGATAACCCGCCCAGTGAGCCAAAACAGGAATGTACCTGTGCAGTTCGCCGTGGATGTGCAATTCCTTGACGACCTCGCGGCGATAGGCTTTTAAGCCGCAATTGAAGTCGTGGATGGGGATGCCGGTCATTTTGGCGGTTACGAAATTGAAGAACCTCGACGGAATCGTTTTCGTGATCGGGTCGAACCGTCTCTTTTTCCAGCCGGAAACGAGGTCGGAATCATTTCCCAAGGCCTCGATGAGGCCGGGAATTTCATCGGGATCGTCCTGAAGGTCGGCGTCCATCGTAATCACGAATTCGCCCCGGGCTTCCTTGAATCCGACGGAAAGAGCGGCCGATTTGCCAAAATTACGCCGGAATCGGATGGCTTTGACTTGGGGATGTTGCTTGTGAAGTTCCTGGAGAACCCTGTAGGACCCGTCCGTGCTGCCGTCGTCGATGAACAAAACCTCATACGAGGCTTTCATCTTCTTCATGACGGCATGGATCTTTGCGTGCAGTTCCGGCAGCGATTCTTCCTCGTCACGGAGCGGAATGACGAGCGAAACCCTTGGAAACTTCGTAGAGGCTTTCGCAACCATTTTGTCGATTTTTTCCTTCAGCATGGAAATCAAAGTAAAGGAAAATCGTTCCAGAATCAACGACCTTCCGAATTACCAGTTTAGACTTCCGAAATCTACCGTTGAATTTCGATTGAGATTTCGGAAGTCTCTCGAGTGCGGGCATTTCGTTGATAATCCCTGCCTCATTCGTTATATTGCAGGCGCTTTTTTCGATGCATGATTTCACCAAAAAAATCTCTCGGCCAGCATTTTCTCCAGGATGAAAACGTCGTCCGAAAGATTGTCGGCAGCCTGGCCCTGCATCGGGAGGATGTCGTCGTTGAGATCGGTCCCGGCAGGGGAGAGCTGACGAAGCACCTCGTGGAGTGTTCCGATCACGTTGTCGGGGTTGAAGTGGACCCACGGGCAGTCGCGCTCCTGCAAGACACGCTGGCGGGCCGGCTTGTTCTCGTTGAGAAGGATGTCCTGAAAGTCAGGTTCGAAGAGTTTTCGCGTCGCTATAGCAGGAAGCTGCGCGTGGTCGGGAATATCCCGTATTATATCACGACCGAAATTCTTTTTCACCTGTTCGAGCAGCGGGATCAGCTGCTCGATGCAACGCTGATGATGCAGCTGGAAGTGGCTCGCCGTCTCACCGCCCAGCCCCGGTCCAAGGAGTACGGCATCCTGAGTGTGTTCACACAATTCTATGCAAAACCCCAGTTGCTGTTCCGGGTCTCGAGAAACTCGTTTTATCCAAGACCGAATGTCGATTCGGCGGTCGTAAGTCTAAATTTCGGAGAACCTTTACCTGCGACCAACATCAGCCTCTTCAAGAACATCGTGCGAAGCACGTTCGGTAAACGGAGGAAAACCATGAGAAACGGGTTGAAAGCAATGGGTTTGCAGAATGAAGCACTCAAGCTGCTGGATTTCGAATTGACAAGAAGGCCGGAGGAGCTGGCGCTTGAAGAATTTTTGGATTTGACAAAACAGGTGGAATTGCTAGGTCAAACTTTCGATCTTCCTTTTGCAGAAGCTTAGATGACAGGAAGACCTTCGCGGAATGCATGAACATGTTTATTTGGTAGGGGCGTTCAATTGAACGCCCCTACCCTGATTGAGCCGTCATTGCGAGATTCCCACCAAAAAGTAAATTGAAACAGGTTAATGCCTGAACCCGAAGAAAATACAGAAATCACTTCCCACCAGCCCCACGAGCTGATCGAAGTCGACGACGAGCTCATGCTCGACATCGAAGATCTCGTTCGCTCGAAGTCGGATTTCTTGCTGCTGAATATCATCCAGGACGTCTACCCGGCCGACATTGCCCACATCATGAACCGGCTGGAGAACGAGCAGGCCGAATACGTTTTCGGCCTCCTTCCGGACGATGTGGCGGGTGAAACGATGCTGAGTCTCGACAAGGTCCAGCGCGAGCACATTCTCAGCAGACTCGACCGCGCACGCCTCCAGCAAATCGTCTCGAAGATGGCTTCCGACGACGCGGCCGATATCGTCGGCGAGCTTTCCCGGGAAAAGGCGCAGGACCTTCTCGAAACACTCGGCGTCCAGGAATCCTCCCGGGTCGAAGAACTCCTGCATTATGACGAGTCCACGGCCGGCGGCATCATGGCGAAGGAACTTGCCGCCGTCAATCACAAGGACACGGTCAAGAAGGCCATCAAGGAAGTCCGCGGGTTTGCGAAGATGCACAAGAACGTGTACAGCGTTTACATCGTGGACGACAACGGGGTCCTCGTGGGCTTCATTCCGCTGCAGGATTTGCTCATTCACGCGCCCAACCGCCGCGTGCACAAAATCATGAGCCGGGACATCATCAGCGTGACAACCGACGTCGACCAGGAAGAAGTTGCACGTGTGTTCAAAAAATATGGAGTCGTGGCCATTCCGGTTACCGATAAGGCAGGGAAGCTCCTCGGCCGGATCACCGTGGACGATATCGTGGATGTCATTGAAGAGGAACACGACGAAGACGTTGCGCGTATGACAGGCTCCGAGGTCGTGGAGCTTGAGAAACGCTCTCCCGCGCAAATCGCCTTTATGCGTCTTCCGTGGGTGTTGATCACGCTGGTCGTTGAAATGTTCGCGGGAGTCGTCGTGCATCAATTCGACAAAACTCTTTCCCAGGTGATCCTCCTCGCATCGTTCATGCCGATTATTTCTGCAATATCGGGCAACACGGGCCTGCAATCAGCTGCCATTATCGTGCGCGGAATCGCGACGGGGCATATCGACGTGAAGAGGTGGTGGCAGCCGATCTGGCGCCAGTTCCAGACGACTCTTATCATCGGCGCTGTGTGTGGAACGGTGATCGGCGTTGTCGGTGGAGTATGGCACGCCAAGGCGGTCTTCGGGTTTGTCGTCGGCATATCCATGTTTATTTCTGTGAACATTTCCGGAGTCGTGGGCACGGCCACACCCATGGTTTCACACCGTCTCGGTTTCGACCCTGCCATCACCGCCGGCCCGTTTGAAACCGCTTTCCAGGATGTCGTGGGCATTACGATTTTTCTTTCCATCGCAACTCTTCTTCTGCAGTGGCTTTGAACATCCGGCAGCTTCGTTCTCTCCTCACCCCGCTCGATTTCGTTTCGATCTCGTTTCTCTGGTTTCTGTCGGTGCTGAGCATCGTCTTTGCAGCGCGCGTGATGCACTGGCGGGAGATTGTGCTGATCAACCTGGGGGTCAGCGCGCTCATTGTTGTCCTTGCCTGGGCGGCGGAGACGAAAAAAACAAAGCTCCTCATCGGACTCCACCGGTGGTACTCTTATCCCATTGTGCTCTTCGTGTTCAAAGAGTTGTACCTCATGGTGCGGCCAATCCATCCTGTCGATTACGATTCGCTGTTCATTGCCGTCGACCACTGGATGTTCGGCGTCAACCCCACCGAATGGCTGGCCCTCTTTTCGCACCCGGTCATCACGGAGATTCTCCAAATCGCCTACTTTTCCTATTATCTGCTGTTCATCATTCTCGGGGTGGAAATCTACCGGCGATACCCGGTCGAGCGTTTTGACCACGCTGCCTTTATGATCGTGTATGGTTTCTATCTTTCGTATATCGGCTATTTCATGCTTCCCGCAGTCGGCCCCCGCTTCATCTTGCATGAATTTTCTCAAATCAATATCGAGCTTCCGGGGGTCTTCCTGACTGAGACACTGCGGGCAATCATCGATGCAGGGGAATCCATTCCCCGCAACGTCCCGAACCCTGTCGATTTCGTCCAGCGTGATGTCTTCCCGAGCGGCCACACCCAGCTGACGCTTATCGTGCTGACGCTTGCTTTCCAGGAGCGGCTCAAATCCCGTTGGCTCTTGTTGACCCTTGGCTCTCTTCTGATCGTTGGAACCGTGTACCTTCGGTATCACTATTTTATCGACGTTGTAGCTGGAGTCGTGTTTTGCTGGATTACGTTCTGGACCGGTAATCTCATCGAATCCTGGTGGAAGCGGGCAAAACGCCTTGAGAATCCCAATGGATAGGCTCAAGAAGACCACCCATCCCATCTTGAAAGTTGAACCGAAGTACCTTACTATGTCTTCACTCAATTCCATCGAATATCTCCATGGCTCAGGTTCAGACTGAAACGCTTCCATATACGGACATCATCTCCGTTTGGCTTATCGACGACGACGAGGATTTTTCCGTCGTCGCATCGGCGGCGCTTGGCGTAGACTCCAACGTCCAGTGCGACAGGACCTTCGGGAACTGCGAAGAAGCCATTGAAGCTCTCCGGCACACCGAACGCAAACCCGACGTCATTTTGCTCGACATCGGCCTTCCCGGAATGAGCGGACTCGACGGGATTGAACCGATGAAGAGACTCTCGCCCGCGTCGCACATTATCATGCTGACAATTTACGATCATGACCGGAACATCATGCAAGCTGTTGCTGCCGGAGCCTCGGGCTATATGCTGAAAGCATCGAAGAGCTCTGAGGTCGTCGCGGCAATTCAGGCGGCGATGGGGGGCGGGGTCCCGATGCATCCGGCTGTCGTTCAGAAACTCCTCAGGATGTTCGCAATTCAGGACTTGCCGAAGGTCGATTACGGAATCACGCCGAAAGAACATGAGGTCCTCCGTTTCGTCGTTGAAGGAAACACGATCGAAACGATTGCAGACAGTTTGAACATCAGCTTCCACACCGTGGACACCCACATCAAGCACATCTACGCAAAGCTCGACGTCCACACACGCAGCACTCTTGCAACCAAGGTTTTGAAGGAACGTCTCATCTAACACCCCCATGTCATTCCGTCGGATTTTTCCGCCGGAGGCGGATCCCAGCCCGACCGATGGCTGGCGGGCGCTTTTGGCGGAAAGACGCCTGCCCGGCTCGTTGAACTTTAAGGCAGGCGGGGAATCCAGGACCAAGCCATTTCTGCACTCCTGCTTAAAATCCGCGCGCATGTCAAGATTTCTGTAGTGGGCGAATCGCATCGCGATCATGTGTATTCGGTAGGGGCGTTTCATAAACGCCCCTACCCTGAATTCACACACAAGAGCGATATGACAACGGATCAATTTCTGGCGGCGGCGATACAGGAGGCAAAAAAGAGTTTGGCGGAAGGCGGCATACCGATCGGATCCGTACTTGTTGCGGACGGACGGATTATCGCGCGGGGGCATAACCAACGGATACAAAAGGGAAGCGCCGTGCTTCACGCGGAAATGGATTGCCTGGAACAGGCAGGCCGTCTGAGCGCGTCGTGGTATCGCCGCTCGGTTTTATATTCCACGTTGTCTCCATGCGACATGTGCAGCGGGGCAATTTTGCTATACGGAATTCCGAAGGTGGTGGTGGGGGAGAACCGGACGTTCAAGGGACCCGAGGAATACGTCCGCTCCCGCGGCGTGGAGGTACTGGTGATGGACGACGCCGAATGCCGTGCTTTGATGGAAGCGTTCATCAGGGACCATCCGGACGTGTGGAACGAGGATATTGGCAAGTGAATGTGGGACGATCCCAACATGGTCACGCGTTTATTCGGTAGGGGCGTTCCCCGCCTGCCTATAGGTTCATTGAGGCGGGCAGGAATTGAACGCCCTTACCCCGAATAAACAATTTGTATATTGCCGGACACCAATGTTGTTGGG
>JANOGR010000116.1:0-1974 GCA_031406095.1 Ignavibacteriales bacterium | reverse complement strand
CTACCAAACCGAGTACCATCATCAGCAACGGATTCGACCCGCTCGGCACACCGGCCGTCCCGATCGCGGTCACGACAGACATCAGCACGACAATCAACTGCGCGCTGAGCGACAGGTGAACACCGAATACTTGTGCCAGGAACAGCACGGTCGCACCTTCGAACAGCGCCGTCCCGTTCATGTTCATCGTGGCGCCGAGCGGCAGCACAAAGCCGGCGATTTCCCTTGGCAGCCCCAGCTCCTGCTCCCCTACTCGCATGGTGGTTGGAAGCGTTGCGTTGCTGGACGATGTGGAAAATGCCGTGATCATGACTATGCGGATTTTCCGCATGAACTCCCACGGGTTCCGATGGGCGATAAACTTGATGACGAGAGGATATACGCCGAACTGGAAGAGCGCGAGGCTGCTGATGACGAGAACGACGTACTTCAGAAGCTGAAACAACAGATCATAGCCAAATCGTGCCATGACGCTGAAGATGAGACAAAACACGCCGATGGGCGCAACGCGCATGACAAGCTCAATGATAGCTACGACGATGTGGCTGAGGCTCTCCATGAATTTCACCATCGGCTCCGCCTTCTCTTTCGAAATGAGCGTCATCGCCACACCGATCATCAAGGCGAAAAAAATCACTGCAAGCATCTCGCCGTTCGCCATTGCTTGAATCGGGTTTCGCGGAATCATCTTCACAAACAAGTCCACCCCAAACCCGCCGCTTCCCAGCCCCATGGCGCCTTTTGCCTCCCCTTTATAAAGCTCCATGAGTTTGTCTTTCACAGCCGGGTCGAGTCCTGCGCCAGGCTGGAAGACGTTCATCACCGTCAAGCCTAAGATCGTGGAGAGCGTCGTGAGAAACAGGAAGCTCAGAATTGTGATCAGGCCGATTCGTCCGAGGGTCTTGAGATCGCCAAGACCCACGACGCCAAGAGACAACGTCGAAATAATCAGCGGAATGACGACCATAATCAAGGCGGCGAGCCACATACGGCCGATCGGCTGTGTCACGTTCCCGACAAAACCTTGAATATTCTCGCTACCGATGGTGAGGTTAACCGTCACACCGACCGCCGCGCCAAGAATCAGGCCCGACAGAATCTTGCTGTGCAGGGCCATTCGTTTTTTTTCGCCGGATGATGTTGCCATTGGAATCGGCTTCCTTACGAGGTTGAAGCGGTGCGACGAGTCCAGAAGAAGTACACGGGGATTCCAAGAAGCACAATGCCTAAACCCGGCCATGTGTACTCCGGCTTGTAGATGAGGAGGTTAACGCAAATAGCAGTTGCAATGAGAATGTACAACGCCGGAACAATCGGATAGCCAAACGCTTTGTAGGGTCTCTCAGCGTTTGGTTGCTTTTTTCGGAGAATGAAGATACCGGCGATTGTCAAGCTGTAAAAAATCAGTACTGCAAAGATGACATAGTTCAGGAGATCGCCATACGTTCCGGATAAACAGAGAACGCTCGCCCACACTCCCTGAGCCACCAAAGCCCAGCTCGGCACGGAATGAACGTTGAGCTCTCCGGCACGCTTAAAAAAAAGACCATCCTTTGCCATCGCATAGTAAACCCTCGCTCCGGCCAGAATCAGACCGTTGTTGCAGCCAAACGTCGAAATCATGATGAGGACAGCCATAATCACCGCCGCGGATTCTCCGAAAATCTGCGATGCAGCTGCCGTGCCCACTCTGTCGGATGCCGCAAACTGAATCCCGCGTCCGGCGACATTTGCTGCCTCGGGTGTGCCGAAAACCGGCAAGAGAAGGATGTACGAGACGTTGGCAAGAAGGTACAAGATGGTCACGATGCCCGTCCCCAGAGCCAGGCTCAATGGGATGTTTCGTTTGGGATTGATGACCTCCCCGGCTGTGAACGTAATGTTATTCCAGGCGTCGCTCGAAAAAAGGGATCCCACCATCGCGACCCCCATCGCAGCGAGCAGCATCCACACCGAGAGCTGATCGACGGAGAC
>JANOGR010000078.1:0-4682 GCA_031406095.1 Ignavibacteriales bacterium | reverse complement strand
GCCGCCAACGAACGCATAACAGGCGGCACTACGACGCTCGTTCATTTGAGAGTGGCAAAGGGAATGCTGTAAAAAGAATCAAAGTACTCGCTCTATGCGCAACCATTCCGTTGACACTTCATTCGTTGCGTACAGCGTAGTGCCGCCAGACGTTATGCGCCATTGTTTGGACACTCAATCTAAAGGCGGGCTTGTCATGAAGAATCTAATGCTTTCCTTATTCTTTGCGCTTTTTCTTTTCCTCATATTCGGTTGCGGTGGGTCGCAACAGTTTGTGGCAATCCCACCGGAAATTAACAAAGACACAGTCGCACGAGAAACAATTGAAATGACTGCTGAAGACTTCCACTTCACTCCTGAAGTTCTTCGCGTGAAAAAAGGCACTTTAGTCACGCTCAAAATAAAATCAATCGACGGAACCCACGGCTTCAACCTCGGTGCATTTGGTATTGACAAGCGACTCGATGAGAATGTGACGAACCTTATAGAGTTCTATGCCGGCCAGCAGGGCGAGTATGGATTTCGGTGTTCGCACTTCTGTGGCCTCGGCCATCTTGGCATGACCGGTAAACTAATCATTGAATAGGCGATGGTTTCCCGACGCTCGAAGAATCAGTTAGTCCAAACAACGTCGCATAACACGCCGCACTACGAC
This sequence comes from Ignavibacteriales bacterium, assembly GCA_031406095.1. Classification (GTDB taxonomy): domain Bacteria; phylum Bacteroidota; class Ignavibacteria; order UBA10030; family UBA10030; genus JANOGR01. The sequence goes on along the minus strand of JANOGR010000078.1, from coordinate 4,027 downwards.
GTTCGCTCATTTGAAAAGGGCTAAGTCAAAGCTGAAGGAAAAACTTAATAGTGCTCACTCAATGCCCAACCATTCCGTTTCACTTCATTTCTTGGGCACTGCGTAGTGCGGCGAGACGTTATACGAAAGTGCGCAACAACCAGAAATTTCTAATATTTCCGCTTAAAGCGGATCAGCCTGTGGCTAAGAATGTCGAATACCCAATGATGAAGTGGAATGAGTAAGGAAAAAGCGGTTGACCAGGTAAAACTGATGGACAAGATTGTCTCGTTGGCGAAGAGACGGGGATTCGTGTATCAATCCAGCGAGATTTACGGAGGGCTCAACGGCTGCTGGGATTACGGTCCACTGGGCGTTGAGATGCTCAACAACGTGAAGCAACAGTGGTGGAAGAACATGACGTACCGGGAGAACGTGGAGGGCATCGATGCGAGCATCCTGATGCATCCTCGGGTGTGGGAGGCAAGCGGCCATGTGGAGAATTTCACCGACCCGATGGTGGACTGCAAGCAATGCAAGTCGCGATACCGGGTCGATGTGTTGTTCGAAGAAATGTCTGTCAAAAAGAAAAAAGATGTTTTGCGCGAGCTCGAGCCGCAACGATTTGGCGGGCAGCAGAAAGATGAAGTGATCGTTGAAGAGTTCGACAAAATTGCCTCCGGCGACGATGCTATGACGAAAATCCTCACACTTGCGAGCTGTCCGAATTGCGGGCAAAAGGAGGGAAAATAAAATGTTAAATTAAACAATAGTACCGTCACATTTTTTGACGCGACCCAAAGATTTACCGTGCTATGAAACAATTATGTTATTCTTTATGCAGAAAGGAGGCAATGCAAGGAAAAAGCAAGGATAAGTCTGGAGACTCGACTTTTCGAGAAGGCTTGCCTATGGCTCGTAGAGAAGTAAACCCTGTTAGATCGGGGCATTCTAACAGGGCAAACAGGAACTTCATGACCCAAAAACAACATGTATTAAACAATCACAAAAGGAGATAGTACCATGTCAGAAAGAGATCTTTACAAGGCTAAGGAGGCAATGCAGTCTGCACTAAAGAAAGGACCTATGAGGGTGGCGCTGATTATCGGAGCCATTTTTGTCGTTTTTCTGTTTATAAATCCCTGGGTTCAGATCGGGCCAGGTGAAAGAGGGATTGTCCTTAATTTTGGCGCTGTTCAGGAGAAGGTGCTTGAAGAAGGATTGCATTTCAGGGTGCCTATAATGCAGATGGTTCCCAAAATGGATGTCAAGGTTCAGAAATCTATAACAAATGCCGCTGCTTCATCGGCTGACCTTCAGGAAGTGAGTTCAGAGGTTGCGCTTAACTATCATATAATTCCAGATAAAGCAAATATTGTCTATAAGACCATCGGCATACACTTTAAAGAGCGAATCATAGACCCTGCAGTGCAGGAGGTGGTAAAGGCTGTGACAGCCAAGTATTCAGCAGAAGAGCTTATCACAAAGAGGCCGGCGGTAAGCGAGGCAATGAGAGCAACCCTTGCTGAAAGACTCATGGTGCACCACATAGCAGTTGACGCATTTTCTATCATCGGTTTCAGCTTCTCCAAGATATTTATGGAAGCCATCGAGTCAAAGCAGACAGCAGAACAGCTTGCACTAAAGTCAAAGAGGGACCTGGATAGGATAAAGATAGAGGCAGACCAGAAGCTTACAACAGCCAGGGCAGAGGCAGAGGCATTGAGGCTGCAGAGGGCAAATATTTCACTAGACCTTATAGAGCTTAGAAAGGTGGAGGCTAATATCAAGGCTATAGAAAAATGGAATGGGGTACTCCCCCAGGTTACAGGCGCTGGAGCAGTGCCATTTATAGGCGTAGGTGAGATACAGAAGAGATAAACCAGATAATCATAAGAAAGTAGAGAAGCCCATTGCTTGGATATGTTATTCTGCTTGCTATTGCAGGTATTGTGGGGAGCATTATAGCTACAAGAAAAGGGCGCAGTCCGATATTGTGGTTTTTCTTATGTGCAATTGTTCCGTTACTTATTGCTGTTATTATTGTACTTCCTCCTCTGGCATCTAAAGGATATACCCAAAAATGTCCCTACTGTGCAGAGATTATTAAAGAAGATGCAATAGTTTGCAAACATTGTGGCAGGGAGCTGCCCATAGAGATGATCAAGGTGTCTTCTGATCGCTAACTCTCTGGTTACGAGAGGGGCTCAAACCTTTAAAATTTAATTTTTTAAAAAAAGGGGATTGCCCGCAACGGCAGATAACAGCAAAAAGCACGACACTCATTCTGTTGTTATAGATTACTGTATTCGTTCAGCGGTTTTGCTCACAGTTAATTAGTCATTCTGAGTTCGCAAAACCGCTGCGTGCTTTTCGCACACGTTATACGAAAGTGCGCAACAACCAGAAATTTCTCATATTTCCGCATAAGGCTGGGATCAGCCTGCGGCTCAGAATGTCGAATGCCCAAAATTGAAACGGAATGAGTAAGGAAAAAGCGGTTGACCAGGTAAAACTGATGGACAAGATTGTCTCGTTGGCGAAGAGACGGGGATTCGTGTATCAATCCAGCGAGATTTACGGCGGGCTCAACGGCTGCTGGGATTACGGCCCGCTGGGCGTTGAGATGCTCAACAACCTGAAGCAACAATGGTGGAAGAACATGACGTACCGTGAGAACGTGGAGGGCATCGATGCGAGCATCCTGATGCATCCTCGTGTGTGGGAGGCAAGCGGGCATGTGGAGAACTTCACAGACCCGATGGTGGACTGCAAGCAATGCAAGTCGCGATACCGGGTCGATGTGCTGTTCGAAGAAATGTCTGTCAAAAAGAAAAAAGATGTGTTGCGCGAGCTCGAACCCGAACGATTTGGAGGTCAACAAAAGGATGAAGTGATCGTTGAAGAGTTCGACAAAATAGCCTCCGGCGACGCCGCTATGTCAAAGATCCTCACACTTGCGAGCTGTCCGAATTGCGGGAACAAGGGAACATTCACTGATGCCCGCAAGTTCAACCTCATGTTCAAAACTTTTGTGGGCCCCGTCGAAGACTCTTCTGCAGCCGTGTACCTGAGGCCAGAGACGGCCCAGGGGATTTTTGTCAACTTTCTCAACGTTCAGTCAGCATCGCGCCAGAAACTCCCGTTCGGGATCGCACAAATCGGCAAAGCATTCCGGAACGAGATTAACACGAAGAACTTTTTGTTCCGCACGCGTGAATTCGAACAAATGGAAATGCAGTTTTTTGTAAAAGAAGGAACGGACGATCACTGGTTCGAGTTCTGGCGGTCCCAACGCTTGCAGTGGTTTTCCGACCTGGGCATGAAGAAGGACAAACTCCGCTGGCACCGCCATGAGAAAGGCAAGCTGGCTCACTACGCAAAAGATGCATACGACATTGAGTACGAGTTTCCATTCGGCTGGGGCGAGATCGAGGGTGTCCATAACAGGACGAACTACGACCTTTCGCGTCACCAGGAGTTTTCAAAGAAGAGCCTTGAGTATTACGACGAAGAATCCAAGGCGAAGTTCATTCCCTACGTCATTGAGACATCGGCCGGCGCGAGCAGGTCATTCATGGCATTCCTCGTCGATGCGTACCATGAGGAACAAGCTCCCACCGCAGAAGGCACAACGGAGGAGCGTGTCGTTCTCAAGCTGCACCCGAAACTGGCGCCGAACAAAATTGCTATTTTCCCGCTTGTGAATCGCGACGGGATGCCGGAGCAGGCCAGGAAGATCGAAGAGTTCCTCCGGCCGCATTTCCGTGTGTTTTACGATGACAGCGGAGCTGTTGGCCGGCGTTACAGGCGTCAGGATGAAGTGGGAACGCCATTCTGCGTTACCGTCGATTCGCAAACCCTGCAGGATCAAACGGTGACCGTGCGTGACCGCGATTCGATGAAGCAGGAAAGAATCTCAACCGAAAGACTCCGGGAATATTTTGCCGCGAAGCTGCTTTGACCTCTCATGAGATGTACACGGTATTTTCTCAGCCTGCTATTTTTTTTCCTCTGCTTTCCGTCTCCCTCCCGCAGTCAGTGGATT
>JANOGR010000047.1:0-28080 GCA_031406095.1 Ignavibacteriales bacterium | reverse complement strand
TTTTCCCTTCAGTTCCTTCTTCCTCTTCTTATAGTAAGCTCGTTTCTCCACAATGGCCCTTAGTGTCGCCGGCACAATTCCGGTTCGTTTTTCGCAAATGGTGTATTCCAGCTCGGGTACTTTCTTGTTGCGGCAGCACTGGCAATTGATCGTCTCGGGCGACACGTTGTGTTCGACCATGATCGTTGGATACATCGACACGAAATCGAGTTCGGCCACGTCTTCGTGGTATCCCAGCGGCGGGTTGAAGATCAGCCCCCCGCGGTCCGCCAGCAGCAACGTGGCGGCGGATTTGAATTCCTCGGGCTCGCGCTTTTTTGCCGGGATCAACACGCCGTTTCGGTACGCCCAGGACAATTGCAACGAAGACATGGATGTGCCGATGCTCGCCCGCGCCTGGCGCTGCCCGCACATTTGCGTCAGCCGCACCATTTCAAACAAGCCGTCGAGGTCGGACTCGCCGACAGTGAACGAGTTTTCCTCGTCAATATGCCAGCGCCCGGCGAGCTCGAAGGCGCCGTCCTTGTGCACGATTTTGCCATACTGGAAAAAACTGGATTCCCGAGTGGTCATGTATCCGGCGGCCGTGTCGCGGTTCAGCAGAAGTGGAATACGATGGCGCTCGGCTAAAGCAGTAAGTCGCGGGAGCAGCACGGGGTCGCCGTATTTCGTCAGAATCAGGTCGGGGTCGCAGCGATGCAGGTGCCAGTTGAGCGCCTCCAGCACCTCCTGCGGAGTTTCCTGCTCCAGCAGATACTGCCTGCCTTCGTAGGCAAGCTCGAGCTGGAGCGAGCGCTGGTATTTCGGCGGGACGAACGTGTTGGCGTTTTGCATCCAAAGAATTGACATGGGGGGCAGTTTGTATTCGACGGCTTCGCGTGAGTCATGCAGTTCCCAGTTTATCAGTTCACCGTTCCCGGTTATTTCGTATTCACCGCGAGCGAGAAGGAACAAGTCGGCGTCGTACAGGAACAACTGGGCTGGGAGGATATCGGAGTTGAAAAATGCGAAGTGCGGGAAGAAGCGCTCGAAGTATCGTACCGCCTCCTTGAATTTCGTCGCATCGTGCACGAACACCTGCAAAACGTTCCAGGTGTCGCCGGAATAAATCTCTGTGCGCGTGGTGCGCGCGAAAGATAGCGGGACGGGGCAGCGGGCGCCGAGCGATTCAGCGCGCTTCGTATCCGCCTCGTTCAAATAGAGAAAGAAGTGCGGCTGGAAGCGGCGCTGACAGCGGTGGTGGACACCGTTGACGTCGATGAACCAGAGCGTCATGCCTTCTGCAGAAGGGTAGACGTCGAACAGCCAGCCGGCGATAACGGTATTGTGCGATAGCGACATTTTTGTCTATATCCATAAAACAGATACGACAAATTTGTCGTAGAGTCAAGAGTGACGCAATGACAACCCGCAAGCCTATCAATTGATCTGGCGTGCATCCAGAATCCGAATCCCATTGGCACTCGCCATGACTTAGGCTAGGGGCTCTGGTCAAACCCGTTCTGGATTCCCGCTTAAGACGTGCGGGAATGACAAAATGGTTGGTCGATTTCGACCCAGCCCCATAGCCGCCGACGCACAAGCTGAGCTTAACCAAAGCAAAAGAAAAGCTGACCCCCCCAGAGAGGAAGGCCTAGAGCTTAGGATTTGAATCATGGCGTTTGCAACTCTTCACCGTTCGCTGATTTATTGATTCTCCTTCAACTTCTCGCTACATTCTGCCTGCCCGCCGATCTTACATGGTGGGAGTGTCCGGCACACAGTGTTTTCCGACTGTCGCACGAATTGATGAACATTGCTGTCTTCGCGTCTGGGCGCGGCTCAAATTTTGAAGCTTTACTGAAAGCAATCGAACGAGGTGATGTTCCGGCGCGAGTGACGCTCCTGATATCCAACAAAGCGGAAGCGGGAGCGTCGGAGATTGCCCGTTCGCGAAACATCCCGGCGTTTCACATTAGTCAGCAGCAATTCCCCTCGGAAGACGCCTTCGTGACAAAGTTGCTTGAGCTCCTCAGCCTGCATCGGGTTGAGTTGATCGCTCTTGCCGGTTATCTCAAGCGCATACCGTCGCGTGTGATTGAACGGTTTCGAAACAAGATTCTCAACGTGCATCCGGCACTGCTTCCTTCGTTTGGCGGGGCGGGGATGTACGGAATGCATGTTCACGAAGCGGTGATCCATTCGGGCGTCAAAGTCTCGGGAGCGACCGTGCATGTCGTGGATGAGGAATATGACCGGGGTCCGATTGTGATGCAAAAAGCTGTCGAAGTTGTCAATGACGATACGCCGCAAACGTTGGCGGCGAAGGTTCTTCAGGTTGAGCACGAAATTTTCCCGCTGGCATTGAAGGCTTTTGCCGAAGGCCGGGTCAGGATCGAAGGAAGAAAAGCTTGGATACAACAGTAGCGATGAGTTCGAAGCAACCTGTGACGGGTAAGCCCGTGGACGAGTCCACTTTGTTGCGCATCCGCCGCGCCATCGTCAGCGTCTCAGACAAACGGGGAATCGTTGAGTTTGCCCGTTCGCTGAAGCAGCTCGGCGTAGAAATCATCTCCACGGGCGGGACATACACCGCGCTGAAACAAGAAGGCGTCCAAGTTACCTCGGTTTCCGAGGTTACCGGTTTTCCCGAGATCCTCGACGGCCGTGTGAAGACACTCCACCCGAGTATTCACGCCGGTATTCTTGCCGTCCTGGACAACCCATCGCACCGGAATCAGCTTCTGGAGCAAAAAATCGAACCCATCGACCTCGTTGTAGTGAACTTGTATCCGTTTGAAGAAACCATCGCGAAGGAAGATGCAAAGTTTGACGAAGCCATCGAGCAGATCGATATAGGCGGCCCGGCCATGGTGCGCGCTGCCGCAAAGAATTTTCGTCACACGGCAGTCGTAGTGAACCCGGATTTATACGGCGTCATAGCCGAGGAAATGAAGGAACATCAAGGCGCCGTAACGGCGCAAACGCGGTTTCAACTGGCCCGTGCAGCGTTCGAACACACAGCCCACTATGATTCAACTGTAGCGCTCTACCTCAGCGGCCTCACATCTCGCAGCGATCTTCCTCCCACAATGACTCTCTCGCTTCGCAAGGCTCAGGATCTTCGATACGGCGAAAACCCGCATCAAAATGCCGCCTTGTACGGCAAGTTCAATGAGTACTTTAAGAAACTGCACGGCAAAGAGCTTTCCTACAACAATATTCTCGACATGAATGCCGCGGCACAGTTGTGTGCTGAGTTCGACCAGCCGACTGTTGTCATCGTCAAGCATAACAACCCATGCGGCGTGGCTTCGGGCGCATCTTTAACGGAAGCGTACCATAGGGCGCTTGCGACCGATTCGAAATCGGCATTCGGGGGCATTGTCTGCGTCAACCGCTCGCTCGACCGTGAAACAGCGGAAGCCATCAACGAGATTTTCACCGAGGTCATTGTCGCACCGGAGTATGAAGGCAGGGTCTTGGAGCTCCTCATGAAAAAGAAAGACCGCCGGTTGATTCAACAAAGCCTCAACTTGCGCAAAATGAGGGATCTTGAAATCAGAAGTGTGGCGGGAGGTTTTTTGGCGCAGGACTCCGACCAGCACCGGCTTTTTGCAGATCAGGTGAAAGTTGCGACAAAGCGGACACCGACCGACGACGAAATGGCTTCGATGATGTTTGCCTGGAAAGTGGCCAAGCATGTGAAATCGAATGCGATTGTGTATGCAAGGGGCGACCGAACGCTTGGTATTGGGGCTGGACAGATGTCGCGGGTGGATTCATCCAAGATTGCGGCGCTGAAAGCGGGGGAAGCTGGACTCGATTTGAAGGGTTGTGCGGTGGCTTCGGACGCGTTTTTCCCCTTTGCGGACGGGCTTTTGGAGGCCGTTAAGGTGGGCGCAACGGCAGTTATACAGCCGGGAGGCTCTGTGCGGGACGGCGAAGTCATCCAGGCTGCCGACGAGCATGACGTTGCAATGGTCTTTACCGGAATTCGTCACTTCAGGCACTAGTCCAACGTAACTTTCCAACTTTGAACTCATAACTTTCAACTTAATCTTATGGGCCTTTTTTCTCTCTTCTCCTCGGATCTCGCTGTCGACCTGGGCACTGCCAACACCGTCATCTGGATGAAGGGTAAAGGCATTGTCTTGAACGAGCCATCCATCGTTGCCTTCGACCGAAACACCAAACGCATTATTGCGATCGGAACCGAAGCGCGTGAAATGCTGGGCCGCACGCATCGAGACATCCGCACCATCCGGCCTATGAAGGATGGTGTGATTGCGGACTTCGAGATTGCGGAGGGAATGCTGAGGGAGTTTATCAAAAAAGTGAACGCGGGTTGGGTGCCGAGCCGACGCATCGTTGTTTCAGTACCGTCGGGAATCACGGAAGTTGAAAAGCGGGCAGTCCGGGATTCGGCCGAGCACGCAGGCGCAAAAGAAGTTCACTTGTTAGTGGAGCCGATGGCGGCAGCCATAGGAATTGGACTTGATGTCGATGCACCGGTGGGAAACATGGTGATCGATATTGGTGGCGGGACAACAGAGATCGCGGTCATCGCGCTCTCCGGCCTTGTCAACGAAGAATCCATCCGCATAGCGGGCGACGAAATGAACAACGCGATCATTCAGTTCTTTAAACGGAATCACAATATCCTGATAGGTGAACGGACATCGGAGGCTATCAAGTGCGAGGTTGGGTCAGCGATGCCGTTGAAAGAAGAAATTACGATCCAGGTGAAAGGTCGCGATTTGGTAAACGGAGTTCCCAAGACGACCGAGGTCAGCTCGGTGGAGATCCGCGAGGCGCTGAACGAACCGATTGCACAGATTGTCGAGGCGGTAAAGCTCACGTTGGAACGCACTCCTCCCGAGCTGTCGGCGGATATACTGGATCGTGGAATCATGCTCACAGGCGGGGGGGCGCTTCTCAAAGGACTCGACGAGCGGCTGCGCCTTGAGACAAACCTGCCCATCCATGTGGCCGAAGACCCTCTGACGGCCGTTGTGCGCGGGACGGGAAAAGTGCTGGAGAACCTGGAGAAGTACCAAAAAGTCATTTTGAAGGGCAGAAGGTACTAGAGCGGTGAAAAATCTTGTCATGCCCGCGGATTTTAAGCCTGCCTACCGGACAGGCAGGCGGGCATCCAGAAACTGCTTTGTCCTGGATTCCCCGCCAGACCGACGGCGGGCTGGCGTCCTAAAATCCGACGGAATGACATTTTCTTCTTTTGGTATTCTCTAGTTGTTTTCATGGTTCAGCGCATCTACGATATTCTTTTCGCTCTCAGAGAATACGTTCTGCTTTCTGTTCTCCTTATTGTTTCGCTCATCCTTCTCAGCCTCAACGATAACGTTCAGATCAAGAGCATCCGGTCGTTCGCGACGATTGTTCTCGGTGTCGGGCAAGATCAGCTCTCCTTTATTTCGAATTACTTTGGCCTCAAACGCGAGAACGAACTTTTGCGTCGCGTGAACATTGAGCTTGCCGACCAGGCAAACCAGCTGCGCGAAGCAAAACTGGAGAACCTCCGGCTTCGGCAAATGGTCGGCTTGAGGGAGCAGTCGCAATACAGCCTCGTGGCCGCGAAGGTCATAGGGAAAAACCTCACGCTTCTCCGTAACACGCTGACGCTGGATCTTGGCGCCGTGGATAGTGTTCGGGAGCAGATGCCCGTTGTGAGTGAAGCGGGGCTCGTCGGTGTCGTGGTCGCTGTGAGCGATCACTATTCGGTTATTAACATTGTGCCTAATGTGGATTTTCGCGCCAGCGTCAAGGTTCAGCGGAGCCGCGTGGATGGAATCCTTGCCTGGGATGGGAAGTCGTTGATGCTCAAGAACGTCGCCAAAACCCTCGACGTGAAAAATGGAGATGTGTTGATCACTTCGGAATATAGCAGCATGTTTCCGCAAGGGATTCGTGTGGGCATTGTTTCGGAGGTGACAGAGCAGGAGGGCACACTCTTCAAGAGCGTAACCATCGCGCCCGCCGTCGATTTCGTCAAGCTCGAAGAAGTCTTTGTCATTTTGGCGACGCCAAATGCGGAACGGCTCGAGCTTGATCAGCGAGCTCATCAGAGGTTCGGCAGATAAGGATGGAACGGTACCTTCGTTCGGCTCTTATTGCCGTCGCCCTCCTTCTTCTTCAAACAACATTCATCCCGTATCTGTCGATCGCGGGTTATCTTCCCGATATTTTTCTGCCGTGGCTCATTTTTGTGGCGCTGAGACGAGGCCAGATTGAATCAACGGTGAGCGGTTTTGCTGTCGGCCTGTTGCAGGATATTGTTGCCACACAATTTCTCGGACTTGCCGCCTTCTCCAAGACCCTGACGGGTTTCATCGCCGGATATTTTTTCCACGAAAACCAGGTCGGCCAAAACCTCGGCACGTATCGCTACGTCCTTCTCGTCATGCTGGGCTCCGTCATTCACAACCTTGTGTACTTCCTGATTTTCTTTCAAGGCACCGAAGGCTCGGTTGTGCTTTCCACGATCCAGGCAAGCGCCGCAACCACTCTGTACACGGCCGTGATCAGTGTTCTTCCGATGTTTGGATTCTCTCAACGATACCATACCTCCTGGGCACAATAATGGAAACTCAGGATTTCGGCTCCCCGTCGCGTCAGAATATCATGGTCATCGTGATAACGCTTTGTTTCGCTGTGCTGTTTCTTCGGCTGTACCAGCTGCAACTCCTGTACAATGAGGAGCTCGGCAAGCAATCAGAAGAAAACAGTATCAGGACGTTTGTGAAAGAGCCTATCCGCGGGTATGTGTTCGACCGGAACGGGAAGCTTGTCGTTGACGTCGGCCCTTCATTTTCCATTACGGCCATTCCATCGGAATTTAACAATCAGAATCTCGATTTCCTTGCGTCCCTGCTTCAAACGGACGCGCAAACGATCCTCGAAAGAATCAATAAAGGCCGCGCACGTACGCGCTTTTCGCCCGTTCGGATCAGACGCGATGTTGAGTTCAAAGCCCTTTCGGCCATTGAAGAACATTTGTTCAAACTGCCCGGTGTGAGCTATGAAGTTGAATCGAAGCGCTACTATCCGACAAAAGCACGGGCACCGCACCTGTTCGGCTACTGCAAGGAAATCACGGACGCCCAGTTGACAAAAACCGGCGAATATTACAGACAGGGGGATGTGATCGGTTCTTCGGGACTGGAATCCTTTTACGAAACATTCCTGCGTGGCGAAAAGGGCTTCGAGTACATCGCCGTCAATTCAAAGGGACAAATGCTGGGGAGCTTCGAGAACGGGAAGAACGACAAGACGCCCAAAGAAGGCTTCGACCTTGTACTCGGCATGGACGCCGGCCTGCAGGCTTTTGCGGAATCGCTGATGACAGATTTCCGGGGTGCGGTTGTGGCTCTCGACCCGAATGACGGGTCGATTCTGGCCATGGTGAGCAAACCGGATTTCGACCCCTCCGTTTTTAGCGGAGTAACGCCCGCTGAAATTTGGAACAAGCTGAACATGGATGCGGAAAAACCGATGTTCAACAGGGCGACGATGACACGTTACCCGCCCGGCTCGACGTTCAAGATGATGATCGCTCTCGCATGTTTGGAGGAAGGCATTATAGACGAGAATTACCGGATTACCTGCCGCGGGGCGTATCGGTTTGGAAATAGGATCTATAAAGATCAGGGGGTTCACGGGTCAACGAATGTTGTCGATGCGCTGCATAAATCCTGCAACGTGTTCTTTTACCAGCTTGTGCCCAAGCTTGGGCTGGATAAACTGAACGAGTACGGCCTTCGTTTTGGGTTTGGCAAGGCGGCGGGGATTGACATCGGAGAAGACACGCCAGGTCTGATCCCGTCGGTGGAATATTATGACCGAGTATACGGAAAGGGAAAATGGACACAAGGCAACCTCGTCAGTCTGGGTGTCGGCCAGGGGGAAATCGGCGTATCGCCGCTTCAAATGGCCCGGTACGCAGCCGCGCTGGCGAATGGGGGAATTTTGTTGCAGCCGCATGCGGTGCACCTGATTCGAAACAAGCGCACCAATACCATGAACGCCATTGAGTATCGCGCGGAGAAAATAGATATCGAGCCTCATTATATAGAACTCGTGCGGGAAGGCATGCGTCGTGTGGTGCAAGAACCGCACGGATCGGGTGGCATGGCCCGGATACCGGGCATCGTATCCGCCGGAAAAACCGGAACGGCCGAAAACCCCCATGGCGATGACCATTCATGGTTTGTCGGGTTCGCACCGTTTGAAAACCCCAGAATTGCCGTTGCTGTCATGGTCGAAAACGCGGGGTGGGGCGGGACCAAAGCCGCACCGATCGGTGGCCTTGTCATGGAAAAATATCTCATGGGTGAAGTTCGCCGGAGGCTCTATATCGCCCCTATGAAGAAAGACACGGTGATAAAAGTAACGGAACTGAGAAGAGAATGAACACGTTTTTCAAGGAATACCTGGATTATAAATCACTGGCGATCTGCCTGGCTCTGGTCGTGATCGGGTTGGTCGCGATCTACAGCGCGACGTTTGACATCAATAATGCGGCGAATTTTCACCGGCAAGTTATCTGGTCGCTCATTGGGTTCGTCGCCATGGTTCTGGCCGCCGTCTTTCCTTTGAAATCGATCCAACGTCTAGCCATACCGATGTATGTTCTCATCCTCTCGGTTCTTTTCGTTGTCCTTGTTGTCGGCAAAACCATTTCCGGGTCAAAAAGCTGGTTTGGCGTTGGAGGCTTCGGAATTCAGCCCTCCGAGTTCGCCAAGATCCTGACCGTTCTCGCGTTCGCTGCCTTCTTTTCCAGAACGACGGTGAGCTTGTCCAACATGAAGCATCTCATCGGGGGCATTCTCATTTTTGCCGTTCCCATGGGGTTCGTCCTGGCTCAGCCGGACTTGGGCACAACGATCGTGTTTTTCGGGGCGATGGTTCCTTTGCTGTACTGGGCGGGCGCTTCGAGGTTCATGTTCGCAGCGATCCTGACGCCGATACTTGTTGCATTCGGAGCGTTGTTAGGCACGACGCCATTCCTCATCGCCGTCGCGGCAAGTGCGTTTCTTCTTTACATCACCCGTGAAAACTACTTTGCGGCTGCCGTTGCTTTCGGGATAACCCTGGCCGTCGGGTTAAGCGTTCAGATCATCTTCGAACGGCTTCCCGCATACCAGCGCAACCGCATTGCCACATTCCTCGATCCCGGCCACGACCCGCTTGGAGCGGGTTACAACGTTCTGCAATCGAAAGTCGCGATAGGTTCAGGCGGGTTTTTGGGCAAAGGATATATGCGGGGCACCCAGACGCAGTTGAATTTTATTCCGGAACAGTGGACGGATTTTATTTTCTGCGTGCCCGGTGAGGAATTCGGATTTCTTGGCGTGTCGGTGGTGCTGGGCCTCTTTGGAGCTTTGTTATTCCACGGCATCAACGTTGCGGGACATTCGAAGAACAAATTCGGAAGCATGACAGCCATCGGCATTGTGGCGATTTTTGCAACTCATATCTTTATCAACGTCGGCATGTCCATGGGCCTGATGCCCGTGATCGGTATTCCGCTGCCGTTTCTCAGCTACGGTGGGTCGGCTTTATTGGCGAACATGATCATGGTCGGTTTGCTCATGAATATCTACGCCAACCGCAAGGCCTACTAAGCTTTCTTCCGAACGTGTCCCCCCTAACATTTCTCGAGCTTTTTCTCGCCGGCATCGTGACGGGAACAATTGGCGCCGCGCTTGGCCTCGGGGGAGGAGTGTTCCTTGTGCCGTTCCTCGTGCTGGTCTTCGGTCTGCCGATGCACCAGGCGATTGCGGCAAGCCTCGTGGCTGTGATTGCCACGTCGAGCGCGGGGGCTGCAATGAACGTCGAGAGGCACACGGTGAACCTTCGTCTGGGGATGCTGCTTGAGACAGCAACCGTCTTCGGCGCGATCCTTGGAGGACTGACAGCGAATTATCTGAGCGGGGATGTTTTGAAAAAAATCTTTTCCGTGTTATTGTTGATTGTCTCAGGGTTCATGATCCAGCGGGTGAGGAGCAGGGGCGGGGAATCCCATGTAAACCGTGATGGCGTTTTTCCCGGCGCATACCGCGATGATGCAACGGGCGAAACAGTGGAGTACGCCGCAAAACATATTCCAGCTACGCTGTTCGTATCGTTGTTGGCGGGGAATGTTTCGGGTTTGCTCGGCGTGGGGGGCGGGTTTTTCAAAGTGCCGGCCATGCACCTGATATCAGGCATCCCGATGAAGGCCGCCACCGCGACGAGCAACTTCATGATCGGTGTGACGGCGGCCGCAAGCGCGTTTATCTATTTTTCGCACGGCCATCTGAATCCGGTGATTGCAGCCTCGACGGCGCTTGGCGTGTTGTGCGGGTCGCTGATTGGAGTTCAGATCAACCGGAGGCTCCGGGGCAACGTTCTTACCTGGATTTTCATCGTCGTCCTTCTTGTTGTTTCCGTCCAGATGTACCTGAGGTAATGGGCGGATCGCTTCTGTAGGGACGATAAGCCATACGTCCCTACAGTTTACAAATGCACCATAATTTCCTCAGTAATTCCCTCCATCTTCGTATTTCGTCGTGTAGTTAATCTTGATATCTTTGATTGTCGTCGGTAGCCAGACCTGCATCGAGCCTGGTCCCCGGTTCGCCCAAACATAATACGGCACGGCCGTGACTTTTCGTTTTTCCATGAGGATCGATTTCCCATCGGGGGCGGGTTTTGCAGACAAAACTTCGGTCTGAAGTGCGACGACTCGCTCCGTCAAAACCTGGTGATGTGTTTCCGAAATGGGAGCCGTTGGCTGGAAGACAATATTCCACACGTCTCCGTTGTTATCGGCTCCCTCCAGGCAATACACGAGTGGCCCGCGTTGCAAGGCAACTCTGTCCTGATTCATCCTCACTTCGCTTCTGGTAACAATTTTTCTTGTTTCCAACAGAAAACTCCAGACGACCACATCACCCTGTTTCCACTCTCGTTCGATGACCGCATAGCCATTTTCGACTTTGTACGAAAAAGGCTTTGCATTGACCGAAATAAACGGAGTTCTCTCTTTTGTGTCGGTGTAGGAATACAATCCACCGAGCGCCACGTCAGCCGACAACCAGCCGGGAATACGAAGACGCAATGCGAATCGACTTTTTGACGCTGGGTTGACCTCCAGTTTGCCGTCGCCTTCCCACGGGTAATTCGATTTCAAGGAAACTACAACATCTGTTTTTCCAACGCTCATTTTCGCATTGCTCGATACAAACAGATTCACCCAAAGGCCGCTCTCACTGGTTCCGTAAATATAGTCCCCAACAGAGGCCACCAGGCGGGCGATGTTTGCCGGGCAGCACGCTGTCCCGAACCACTCTCTGCGCTGATGCTGGCCGTTTGAGGAGAGCGGGTTGTCGTAGAAAAAACGGTCGCCGCTCAGGCTGAGACCGTCCAACGCCCCGTTGTAAAGACTCCGTTCAAGCACATCGATGTAGAAGCTCTCGCCTGTAAGCCAGTTCATTCGCTGATTCCAGAACACCATGCCTACGGAGGCGCAGGTTTCGCAGTAGGCCTGTTCGTTCGGCAGTTCGTAATCTTTGGAGAATCCTTCGTTGTCCCCCGCAGAGCCGATGCCCCCGGTGACGTACATGTTCCGGTGCACGACGTCCTCCCAGACTGTTTTCATGGCCTTCATGTAACCCTCGTCGCCCGTGAGGGCCGCTACATCGGCAGCACCCGTGTACAGATACATTGCACGGACGGCGTGACCAGTGATCTCTTTTTGCTGTTTCACCGGTGCATAATCCTGCCAGTATTCAGCCGTGCCCCAGAGCGTATTGTTCGTGTAACCGCGCCCCCGCTGCTGCAGATACCAGTCGGCGAGTTTGAGATACCGGTCATCCCCCGTTACCCTGTAAAGTTTCACGAGGGCAAGCTCAATCTCCTGGTGTCCGCTAATCCAGTATTTGTTCGGGATGCGAAAGGTGGAATCGATATGATTGGCCAGGCGGATGGCGACATCCAGTAGTTTTCGTTTTCCGGTCGCATCAAAATAGGCAACTGCGGCTTCCATCAAGTGGCCGGCGCAATAGTCTTCGTGCATGGGGATGCTCGTCCAGCGTTTGTCCAGACCGGTGAGCGAATAGTAGGTGTTCAGGTATCCGTCCGGCTCCTGTGCGGCAGCGATTTTGTCGATCCATTCGTCGGCTTTCTGTCCCAGGGCGGGGCTGGGATGCGTGCGCAGCGAGTAGGCGATCGCTTCGAGCGCTTTGTACACGTCGCTGTCGTCGTAATAGATCCCCTCGTGTTTCTCGCCTTTCTTCCTTGCAACCTTTTCGAAGTTCCGGATGCGGGGGGTTTTGGTCTCGGTCTGGTAGATGCAGGCCTGGAGAGTCGCCGTTGCCACCTTGTCCATCTTCGGCTTCCAGAAATTGTCGGTCACGGTGACTTGCGAGAAATTGACTCCCTGGATTTTTCGTTTCACAGATTGACCTTGTAAAGCAGCCGCGGTTAGACAGAGAGCCAGGAGGAAGGAAATGAGACGAGGGTTCATAGATAACTCCTTTGCGAGAGAATGAGAATCTGGTCAAGGCAAAGGTAAAGCAAGAATCTTTCTGATTCCATAGGGTTATGACCAAAGCCGGCAACACAGATCATGAAACTCTGTGCCAGAAACGTTTTTATTTATCTTGACAATGCGACAAAAATGTCGTATGGTGTTGAAAGCGAAACCTGAACAGTATACGACCTGCCAAAGTCTCTCGAGGTAATCTTCAGAAAGCCCACGAAATAATCGCCCAGGAGAAACACTATGCTGCCGCCCAACATTGAAACTGTCGTCACAGACATGAGAAACAAAATTACTTTCAGAATTCTGTCCTATCGCAAACTCAAGGGGTTTGAGATCGATTCCTGCCTGGCGGATCACCATCGGACTACCAAAAAACTCAAGAAGAACACTGTGTACACGATTTCGACTCTTTTCGGTGCAACGGAAGACTGGTAAGACCAAGTTGCTGAACCTTCGGGGGTCAATGTGAAAACCTTTCCGAAGGTCAACCGTGGCACCTTAAAACCTTCAGAAGGTTACATGAAAACCATTGCGCAACGCATTCGCGAAGCCCGAATTACAAAGGGAATAGACCAGGCAAAGTTAGCTGCGAAGCTCGACATTGCCACAAGAACAGTGCAGCGGTGGGAACAGGGAGAGCAGGTGCCGGACAGCCATTACCTGATGCGCCTGGCCAAGGCAACCGGCGTCGCCCCGCATTGGCTGCTCACAGGGGAAGGGCAGCAATACGCCAAAACATACACGGACCAAAACGTTCTCCCGATGCCGGTGAGCCAGTACAAAAAACTCAAGCTCATCTCGCTGCCGTTGCTGTCCTCGGTGCCGGGTGGTGCACCCAAGTTTATTTTTCACCCGGACTACGTCGAGAAATACATCACGGTGGACGATGTCAACGACCAGAGTGCGTTTGCGCTGGAGGTAAAAGGAAACAGCATGGCCCCCCGCATCGAGGATGGCGATATTATCGTGGTCAGCCCGAAGCTGGAGGGGAAGAGCGGCGACATTTGCGTGGTGCGTGTGAACGACGAGGACACAGTGAAACGTGTGAAGATCGACAGCGAGTATGTCCAGCTCATCCCGCTCAACCCCGAGTACGAACCGATGGTGGTGCGGAAACGGGATGTCGTGTTCGTCTGGCGTGTGGTGAAAGTCATTAAGAATCTCTGATGGATCAGCTTGCGGGGATCACCTCGCAAAGTCTCGCGCAAACTTTTGTGGAGCCGCCGGGGAAAGTGCTGCTGCTGTACGGCGACAAGTCTGTTTTTCCGGTTTCACTCACCATGGCGGCGCATGCAATCAATCAGGGCAATTCCGTAGCGGTGGTGGACGGGTGCAACCGGTTTGACGTGCATTTGTTGACACGGTTTGCCCGCGAGCGCCGGCTCAACGCCGACGCGTTCCTGCGCCGCATTTTCGTCTCACGAGGCTTCACCTGTTATCAAATGGAGCAGGCTATTGCCCACCGTTTGCCGGCGTTTCTCCATTCGACTCATTCCCGCACAGCGATGATTTTCGGATTGCTGGATACGTTTTACGACGAGCAGGCTTCGTTCCGCGAAGTGCAGCAAATCCTTACACGGCTGTTCCAGGCGTTCAAGCAGATGAAACAGTCCGGCATTTCGCTGCTGCTGGTGAGCCTCGAATTCAACGTGCTGCCGAAGGAGCGGAACCGGTTGTTCACGGCGTTGAAGCAGGGGACGGATCAAGTGTACAAGTTGGAAGTGAATGAGGAGGGAAGGCCACGACTTTTGAGGGAATCAACAGTTTTTTGTGACACACCCCTCAGGAAAAAACAGGAAGTGTATCCCCTCCCCGCCAGACCGCAGGTGGGCTGGTCCCCAGCCCTCGTTCCTATCGCTGCAGAGGGGACTTGATAAAAGCTTGAATTATATCAAGGAAAGAACTCATGGGACGCACTGTACCAACCTTCACAAACATCATCGATTCAGAACTGGCGGGCTGGTCGAAATACCGGCGCGGTTTGCGGAAAACCGACCAGGAACTGTTCGACGAAATCTTTCGGGCAGCAAAGCTCCATCTGGCGGAGAATTTCTACGCAATGCGCACCATCCCGTTTGAAAGCATTGTCATGTCCATCCTTGTGGAGCAGCGGAAACTCATCAAGCATCTTCAAGATCGCCTTGACGAGCCTCAGACAAACAAATCTTAACCCTCCCGGCACAGCAAACTGAGTCATTTCTATACAGAAAAGCGTCTGTTCTGTGAGAAACCTCACATATTCGTGGATTCTAACAGAAATTGGGTTAAACCTACTTGAAAAAGTGGGTGTCCAACCCTAAATTTATCAAAAACCAAAGGAGAGAAAGAAGAATGAAAAATCGTGCGATGTTTATATTCGGTTCCATCCTGGGGGTCATGGCCCTGCTGATGTTCGGCTGCCAGAAATCCACTGAACCCGAGGGTGTTTTCACAGATGCGGATAAGGCGGAAATCCAGTCGTCGATTGAGGGCGACCCGTTATTCTCGGGCGATGCAAACTCGCTCAACGATGACGGCACCGGGATGACGATGGGGAAGACGGAAACTCCCATTCTCCCTCGTGCGTGGGGTAGAAGAATCACCAGCGTAACGAGGAATGTTTCCTATGACAACCAGAACGACTCGACCGTGGTTGCGACAGTCAACGTTACGATTACTGGAAACGTCATCATCCGCGGCAAGTACCAACCTCAGGATACCCTCAGTACTTTCACCAAGCCATTCGAGGAAAAACTGACGAGAATCATCAAGTTTTACCGGAACAGGCTCAACGTGGGTCGCCGGTGGGTTGCGCGCGAAGTCTCCGCAGTGAAAGGCGGAACAACAGGTTCGCTCGTTACGATTACTCAGATTCGAGTATTCATGGGCACCGACACCCTCACCATTACGGATCCATTGAACTATTTCCTGAAACTCGGCAAGTTCGGCGGGAGGGAGATCCCGAGTCTTTTAGCAAGTTTCTTGCAGCCCATTAGAGTGCAAGTCTCGGTTACGAGTGCAGACCCGGACACCGATATCGTCGCGCTTCACAGACCGTATACTCTCATGGCAGGCATGCTCAAGCCGGTCGCTGTCCGAATGAACATGGTCTCACAGACACTAACCGGGGGCACGTATGCCCGTGTCTACGAGCAGTCGTGGACCGGTCTTGTACCAGGACGTCACCATGTGTTCGTGAGCGCCCTGACGCGGAGCTCCATCTTTGACGACCTAGCGACATTTTCTTCACAGTTGTGGGGTATGCCTTATATTGTGAATTAGCGCACCGTCCGTGTAAGGAAACAAGAAACCCTCGGCGATTGCCGGGGGTTTCTTATTTATAAGGTGACGTAGAATACAAACCTTAGGGATATGCCGGTGTATATATGGTATAACAAGACGGAGGCAACCATGGCAAAAAAATATGTGTTTCGGCCCATGAAAAAAGAAGAGCAACAGGAATTCGAGCAGGTACTTCTGGAACAGATTGAGATTCAAGCGTGGTACGCAATCCGGCTCATCGAAATGTGGGATCGTGAAGTGGTTATTCCGATCAACTAATATCCTCCCGTCATCCTTCACCATCGTCTCTCTCCTCTAAAATCTCGTCAAGAAATGCTTTCACAATCCGCGGCCGCTCGAGTTGCGGCACGTGCCCGCATTTCTCGATAAATCTCACCCGAAGTTGCGGAAGGGCCCGTTTCAAGAGTTCGACAACTTCTGCGGAAATCACAGCGTCGTTCTTTCCCCAAACAAGATCGACCGGGATGGAAAGCCCCTGTAACCGGTCGTTGAGGAAGTCTCCTTCTGCTACTGTTTCGATCAATTCCGGGACTCGTCGCCTCCGGAGGTCTGCAAGGATTGCCGGCGCAAAAGGTTTGAAATACCAGGGATATTTCCACCAAAGCCTGTTCAAAAGAGAATAAAGCTCTTTCAGATTTCGAATGGCAAAGAGCTTTCCTGTTTCTTCGACACCGGCGTGATAGAGTCCTGCCGGATTCATGAGGACGAGCCTGCTCATATCGGCTTGATGGCGAATGGCGTACTCTGCTGCCATCCAGCCTCCCAGTGAATGTCCGACGAGTGTGAAAGGAGAGCGAATGACCTTAGCAACAAAAGTTTCAACGGTTTCAAGCAGTTCGTGCAGGGTGAACACCGGTTTGCCCTTCGTAATTCGTGAAAACCCGAACCCGGGGAAGTCCAACGCGAAGACGTTGTGCTTTCGTGCCAAATGAGGTAATACGTGAATCCAGGTGCTGGAAGAAGTTCCGAGACCATGCAGGAAGAGCACATTCTTTTCAAACCGTGCCTCATTGGTATAATAATGAAGCGAACAAGTTGGCAGGTCGAGGTAGCGTGAGCGAATCTGCTGCCTATGGAATTTTTGCTGAATGCGTCTGTGCAGGAAATCGATCAACATGCGGAGAGCCCGCTACGCGGGATGGTTGATGTCCATTTCGACCTTCAGCAATAGATTAGCGTAAATTGTCGTCGCTTTGTTGGACGGAATCTGGATAGCCCAGTCTCCTTTTTTGTTTCGGAGGGATGACCCCCACAGCTTGCGGAGTTTCATCTCTGTGAATTTTTCCCAGAACACCCATCCGAAGAACGCAGTGGAATCCTTTATGAAAAACGCCGGAATACGTTCGCCCGGCTGAACCAGCGTTCCGGCCACGGTACCGGCGGCAAAGTTATGTTTTTCCAGCGCGGCCAGGAATTCCTGAACCACAGATCGGCCTTCGATGGTCAACTCGAGTTTCACTCTTTCAACTCCTTGTCCGGTGATGAAATCTGAGAAGGCGGCATCCAACAGTACCATCTTCGAAGATAGTGACGAAAAAAGCAATATTCAAAAAATGTTGGTAGATTGTGCGGGTTCAAAAATGACGAACACGCAAGCCATAGAAGTGGGGAACCTTGTGAAGGTGTTCCAGCGCCGCGGCGAAGAAACCAGGGCGGTGGACGGCATTTCATTCAGCGTCAAGAGGGGTGAGATTTTCGGCCTGCTGGGTCCAAACGGTGCTGGTAAGTCGACAACGCTCAAGGTACTGACGACGCTGATTGCTCCCACAAGCGGGAAGGCCTCGGTTCTGGGTCACGACGTTGTCGTCGATCCGCTGCAAGTCCGCCGCAACATTTGCGTTGTGATTCAGGAAAACGCTTTGGAGCTCTACCTGTCTGTCCGGAACAACTTTCGCACCTTCGGCCGCTTTCACGGGTTAAGCGCGAAGGAAATCGCATACCGCTCCGACAACGTGTGCGAACAATTCGGCTTGAGAGACCACATGGACCACAAGGGAATCGATTTAAGCGGCGGGCTCAAAAGGCGCGTACAAGTTGCGAAGATGTTCATGGTGGATAAACCGATCGTGTTTCTGGATGAAGCCACAACCGGGATGGACACCTTCAATAAACGGGCGACGCTCGAGGCCATTAAAGCAGAATCCCGAAAGGGACGGACGATCGTCCTGACGACACACATGCTGGATGAGGCTGAAGAATTGTGCGATTCACTGGCAATCATGAATCATGGCAAGTTGATCGCGCAGGGGAGCACCGAAACGGTGAAATCCATGGGCCTCCGCCTGCTCTCCGTAAACATTCAGTTTGAAAAAGTGACCCGACAAATCCTTCAGTTGATTTACAAAATCAAGCCGGTCAAAGTCGAAGTAAACAAAAATGACGTTGAGGTCACCGTACGGGATGAAAAACAGGCGTTACAAATCCTGGCTTCGGCGAAGCGAAACGGATCCGTAAAGCATTTTGAAGTGTCAAGTGAGACCCTGGAAGATGTCTTTGTGGAACTTGTCGACAAGAAAGCGAGCGGGCCCTGATGCAAGCTGTGCTGGCAGTGATGTACAGAGAATTCCTCATCCGCCGAACGAGTCCGATGTGGCTCTTTTTTGACATGTTGCTTCCGTTGCTGTACCTCCTGATGTTCGGCGTCGCATTGAACAAAGCCATGGGCGCCGGAATGCAGGCGGAGGGAATTCTTGTGAGTTACACGGAGTTCTTCATTCCCGGCGTGCTCGCAATGTCTGCGTTCGGGAGCGCCACAAACCAGTCGTACGGTTTTTTCATCGACCGTGACAACGGTATATTCTATGAATTCCTGACCTATCCCATGACGCGTGGGCAATTCCTTTTTGGAAAGATCCTCTTTCAATGCATCATGTCCGTTGTGCAATGCAGTCTGACCTTGCTCGCAGGAGTGTACCTCCTTGACGTTTCCATCCGATGGAATTCCTTACCCTTTGTGTTTGCAGGAATGATGATTGGGACAGCGGGTTGGTTTTTCCTTTTCGCTTCATTGGCTTTTCTCATCAGGAGAAACGACACGTTCAACACGGTGCTGAACGGCTGCTATTTTATCCTGATCTTTCTGAGCAGCATGTTTTACCCCCTCGACAATGTGCCGATGTGGCTGAGATTGGCATCGCTGGCGAACCCGCTGACCTGGTTGACGGATGGATTGCGGTGGCTTGTCATAGGCGTTGGGGATGCGTCCTTTGTCTTGACAGAAATGGCGCTTTTTGTCGTGTTTCTTTTCTTTTCCTTCTGGCTTGCCTTAAAGGCTCTTCAAAGAGCGGTGTGATTCATGAGTCTGGGTTTAATCTACCATCAGGACTTTCTAAAACACGATACGGGGGCCGGCCATGTCGAACGGCCGGATCGGTTGAAATTCCTGATGAACCACCTGCTTCAATCACCGGTATGGAATCAGTTGCACCACATTTTGTCGACCCCGGCGGGGGTGGACTGGGTGAGCAAGGTTCATCCGGAAGCATATATCAAGATGATCGAACAGCGATGCCGCGCCGGAGAAACGGTTCTCGATTCAGGAGATACACACGTATCCAAAGAATCTTATGATGTTGCCCTGCTTGCGGCGGGGGCGACACTCAACGCAGTGGACGCAGTGATGAAGCGGACAACCGAACGTGTGTTTTGCGCAGTAAGGCCGCCCGGGCATCATGCTGAGACTGCGACGGTGATGGGCTTCTGTCTGTTCAATAACGTGGCTATTGCCGCCCGGTACGCTCAGCAGAAACACGGAGTCGAACGCGTCGCAATTCTCGATTGGGACGTGCATCATGGGAACGGGACGCAGCAAATTTTCTATGAAGATCCCACAGTGTTCTATGTGAGCCTTCATCAGTACCCGTATTATCCAGGCACAGGCGCGATGGATGAGACGGGAACCGGAAGGGGGAAAGGATTTACGCTCAATTGCCCGATGGAGGCGGGGAGCACAGAAAAAGAATACATGGAAGCGTTTCGCGAAAGAATTCTGCCAGCCTTGAACAAGTTTGAACCGCAGCTTCTGATTCTTTCCGCCGGTTTCGATGCACACAAAGACGATCCGCTGGCAAACATCGAACTCACCGAGAATTCTTTTGCAGAAATGACAAAGTTGGTGATGGAAATCTCAGACAAGCATTGCGGGGGAAGAATTGTCTCTGTCCTGGAAGGCGGATACAATCTGAGTGCACTTGCGAAAAGCGTTGAAACACATTTGATCCACATGCAATGAAATCTTGTCAGGAGGACCCATCATGAGACTATCGCACCTCATATTTATCCCTGCATTTGTTTTTCTTGTTCTTTTCTCTCAGTGTGGGACAACCATGATTATCGTCCCTGTCATGAGGCCTGCAGAGATCAACATGGGGAAACTGAAAAAAATAGCCGTTGCGAGGGTCACGGGAGAGGCGGCGCTTGATGTGGAGGATGACCTCATCAGCCAGCTTCTGGAGGCCAGGGCGTATGAGGTGCTCGACAGGGCGAACATCGACAAAATTTTGCTTGAGTACCGGCTTTCGTCATCGGACCTCATCGACGAACGGACGGCCCTTCAAATAGGAAAAATGGTTGGGGCGGCGGCATTTATCTCGGCACGAGTATCCGATTACAAATATGACGAGCAAGTGGCGCAAGGAGATCCCTACAAAGACAAGGATGGAAAAACGCACATCCGGCACACGCGGAATGGAGCTGCGAAGGTGACAGTCAATTTCAAGATCACCGACCTGACGACGGGGAAATACATTTATTCACGAGATGTCACAGATGTTGCAATGGCTCAGACGTTTGCCGTGGACGGACGGCCAGGCCGAATCGACGACGACGAAATGCTGAAAAGCGCCCGCCGGAACGTTGTCCGAAAATTCGTCAACAAGATCTCCCCTCACTGGGAAAACGTGAACGTTCGATTCCTGACGGATTCCGATTTGCCCGAGCTGGAATCGGGGGTCTCGTACGCGAAAATCCGTGAGTGGGACAGGGCCATTGAGCTGTTCCAATCCGCCGCCGAAAAGTACGCCGGGCACAAGAGCCGCCATAAGGCTTACTACAACCTTGGGGTTGCGTATGAATACAGCTCTCAATTTGGCGACGCGATGGCTGCCTTGAGAAAAGCATACGATCTGGAACCCGACAATGACTACATGGCTGAGATGGAAAACTGCCGATGGCGGGAACGCGAACATAACAAACTTAAAGAGCAAATAAAGGAAGAATAAGTACTTGACTTGACAACGATTGGGGACAAGCGTACATTGAACTAATTCTTTTTCAAAGCAGTTTTTGTTTTTCCGTTAGGGGTGTCCCGCACACGCGGGACTGAGAAAAAACCCTGGAACCTGATCTGGATCATACCAGCGAAGGAAAACGGACCACAGGTAGTCTGAAAGCCGTTTTCCTTGATTCAGTCAGGGAAAACGGCTTTTTTGTTTCAAGAGCGTATTTCATGAGAAAAATTGTCTGCATCCTCTGCGTTCTCCCGTATGTCCGCGGCTTAGCTCAAGATCAAGAGCCCCGCAAGGACACGGTGTATTACTTGTCTCCAGTTGTTGTGACAGCCACACAGGCGTTTGATCGGCTATCGCCGGTTGTTTTCTCCGACTTGACCCGTCTGGAGATCAAGCAACGATACTCTGTGCAGGATGTGCCTGTGCTCCTCTCGGAACTTCCGTCGATCACTTTTTACTCGGAAAACGGAAACGGGATGGGGTATAACTATATCAATATGCGAGGCTTTGACCAGCGAAGAATCTCGGTGATGATCAACGGCGTTCCTCAGAACGACCCGGAGGATCACAACGTGTACTGGATCGATTTCCCGGACCTGTTGGCGAGTACGCAGACAATTCAGGTTCAACGGGGAGCGGGAAGCGCTTTCTATGGCCCGCCTGCGATTGGCGGCTCGGTGAACATCGTGGCAAATCCGTTTACGCAGGACCCGGGTGTAACGCTGGAAACAATGCTCGGTTTCCAGGAGCTTGGCGGGGAAAACACGACCGCAATGAGCACAAAGAAGTTTTCCGTGGCGGTGAATTCCGGCTTGGTCAATAGCAAATATATGCTGTATGGGCGACTGGCAAAGCTTCAGACCGACGGATACAGGGAAAAGTCGTGGGTGGACATGAATTCGTATTTTCTCGGCGCCGTACGATTCGATGAAGAGATGACAACCCGTTTGCATTTTTTTGGCGGTCCGTTTTCAGACGGCCTCGTGTATACCGGATTGCCGAAGTTTGTCAACACTGACGAGAAGCTTCGTCGGCTGAACTTCAGCGATTGGGTCCTCGACAGCACGGGGAATGCCTTCAGTTACAATGTTCCAAGGCGGGCGCAAGAAACCGAAAATTTTTCCCAGCCGCATTTTGAGATTTTACACACCTGGCGTCTGTCGCGAGACATCGCACTGGACAACACAGTGTTTCTTGTCATGGGGGAAGGTTTTTTCGATTACGATGCATCGTGGGCCGACACGTCTCTTCTGCGCCTTGGTTCGAAATACGGTTTTCCGACAAACCAGAATCCGGCGAACTCGCTCGTGCGAGGGTTTGTGCGCAACAACCAGTGGGGATGGCTGCCCCGGGTTACGATTGATCATGGGGAAGGAACACTGGCGCTTGGGGCTGAACTGCGTGTTCACCGGTCTCTTCATTGGGGAAAAATTCAGTATGCGGAAGGCCTGCCGGCAAACTTCGACCCCGACTATCATTTCTATGAATACAGAGGTGAGAAAGACATTCTTTCGCTCTATGCGCATGAGATGTATCGCTGGAGGGAGGATCTGAGCGTGATGGCTGACCTGCAATTTGTGCACAACAGGTATGGACTGTCAAACGAGAAACACCTCAACAATGCTTTCACACTGCCATACTATTTCCTTAACCCGCGGCTTGGCATCAATTTCAACATTGACAACGAATGGAACACGTTCATGACGGTTGCTTACACCTCGCGTGAGCCGCGCCTGCGTAATCTGTATGCCGCGGAAGATTCATACTTTGGAGCAACGCCCCAGTTCACAGCGGATACATCGGGCGGAGTTGTGCGGTATGATTTCACACAGCCCATTGCAAAGCCCGAACGCCTCCTGGATGTTGAAGCAGGCCTGAGCTATCGTTCTGCAGTTGCAAGATTCAACGTGAACTTGTTCTGGATGGAATTCGCAGACGAGCTCATTAAAAGCGGCCAGGTGGACATCTTCGGCCAGCCGGTGACGGGCAACGCGGAGAAAACGAGGCATATTGGATTTGAATTTGACGGGAGCTTTGTTTTGGACGAATTGTGGTCGGTGAGCGGGAATTTTACGCTTTCGCGGAACCGGCTCGTCCGCTATAAGGATTTCAAAGACGGAAATCCAAATTCCCTCGACGGGAATCCCATTGCCGGCTTTCCGGATGTTCTGGGGAACGCGCGTGTGACGTATTCCGGCGAGATGTTCACAGCTTCTGTCGGCGGGAAGTATGTTGGCTCGTTCTACACGGATAATTTCAAAAACGAGGCAAACAAAAACGATGATTACCTGGTGTTCAACATTGAAACTGTTCATCGCTTGCCGGGATTTGGAATGACCTTGCGCGGTGAGGTTCGGAATCTCTTCAACAGGCTGTATCTCATGAGCGGTGAGGGAAATTCTTTCTTCCCCGCCGCAGAGCGGAATTACATATTAGGAATAGCGGTTCAACTGTAGATGACAACGAAAGCCCTCATTCTTGCAAACGGTGACCCGCCCAGTAAGCGTTTGTTGCTGCGCCTTCTAAAACAGTCTGCCGTCTTTGTCTGCGCGGACGGAGGCGCAAACACTGCAGCCAGGCTTGGGCCGAAGCCGGATCTGATTATAGGAGACCTTGATTCCATTGCTTCTGTGACGTTGCGAAAGCTTCGAAACGTTCGAGCAAGAAGGATTGCCGATCAGAACAGCACGGATCTTGAAAAAGCACTCAGCTGGGTGACGCGCAAAGGCCATAAGGACATTGTTGTAGCGGGAGCTACAGGCCGTCGACTGGATCATTCACTCGGCAACCTGAGCGCGCTTGTGAAGTTCTCACGAAAAGCAAGAATTCGTTTTGTGGATGATGCATCGGAACTATGTTTTGTCGGCTCGGAGTGCGAGTTTGAGGCGCGACGGGGAACCGTTGTGTCGCTCATTCCGCTCTCTTTGTGCGAGGGCATTGTGACGCACGGGCTCAAATGGGAATTGAAGAACGAATCGCTCCGGCTCGGATTTAGGGAAAGCACAAGCAACGTTGTGAAATCAAGCCCGGTCAGCATCAGAGTCAGAAGAGGCGATCTGCTTTTGTTCATCGTTCGGTCAGAAAAAACCTTGCTATAAAACCCCGTGGTTCATTTCGATATCATCGATTCCATTCTCGTCCTGACCTACTTCGCGTTGGTCGTGTTCATCGGGTTTCGTGCTTCAAGAAAAAGTAAAAATGATTCTGAAGATTTTTTGCTTGCGGGGAGGACGCTGACACTGCCCATGTTCGTGGCAACCCTGGTGTCAACCTGGTATGGCGGGATTCTCGGCGTTGGAGAATTTTCGTACAACTATGGTATCTCGAACTGGGTGGTGTTCGGAGTGCCGTACTACATCTTTGCGCTCGTGTTTGCGCTCTTCCTGGCCAAACGTGTGAGAGCAACAGGTCTTTTCACCGTTCCCGACAAACTTGAACAGGCCTACGACCGGAAAACCGCATTGCTGGGCTCCGTGCTCACGTTCTTTCTTGTCACTCCGGCGGCTTACGTGCTCATGCTCGGCGTTCTTGTCCAGCTCGTGTTCGGACTTGATCTGACGACGAGCATTCTTCTCGCGACATTCCTCACCCTCTACTACCTTTACTCCGGCGGCTTTCGTTCAAACGTCTGGGTGAATGCCTTCGAATTCGTCATGATGTTTCTGGGTTTTGCTCTCATCCTGCCGTTTGCGTGGTCGAAATTCGGGGGATTTGAATTCATCCGTGCATACGTTCCCCCGCTGCACCTCACATGGCACGGGGGAAATAGCTGGCAATTCATTTCGGTGTGGTTTTTCATCGCGCTATGGACGCTGGTGGACCCCGCGTTTCATCAACGGTGCTACGCGGCAAAGGACGGGAAGACAGCGCAGCGGGGAATCCTGGTGTCGATCCTGTTTTGGTTTTGTTTCGATTTTCTCACAAGTATGGCGGGGTTGTACGCCCGCGCCGCGCTGCCCGACATCAAAGAACCAATGTTTGCCTACCCGATGCTTGCGGAACTGACGCTGCCGAGTGTCGCCAAAGGCCTGTTCTATATAGGAATGCTGGCAACGATCATGTCCACACTCAGCAGCTTGTCGCTCATCTCGGCGATCACTGTGGGAAAGGATATTGTGGGCAGATTTGTACAGGCGGAGGACAAATTTGCGGTCGTCAAAAAATGGACAAACATCGGTCTGGTTGTGTCTGGAGTTTTCTCCGTCACGCTTGCCCTGATAATGCCTTCTGTGGTGCGGATATGGTATACAATTGGGACGTGCGTCGTTCCGGGTCTTCTTGTACCCCTACTGGCAAGCTATTTTGAAAGGCTCCGCATTTCGGCCCGCTTCGCGTTTGCAGCAATGCTCAGCGGGTGGCTGATTTCAACGGCCAGTCTTGTCTATGGTCATTGGAACGCGATGGATCACGTGCCTCAGTACTTGCTTGCAATCGAGCCGATGTATCCGGGGCTGGCGGTGTCGTTGCTTGTGTGGGCTGCAGGGAAATTCGTACGAGAGTAGGTCGACAGACCGATTACCAGGAAACCTTCCGAAGGTCGTTGCAGATGGAGCCCATCACATTTGAATGGCCTTGTGAGGGACTCCATCAAAGCTCGCAAACCTTCGGAAGGTCTGAGATCCTTAGTCGGTGTTCAAAATCAACGGGAGCCCACTCTTCCCGCTTCCTACCACGACCACTTTCGCGTTTGGCGAATTTGCAAGTTTCTCCGTCGCTTCGATTCCCTTCCAAGTCAACACTTGCTGGCTTAAGCTGCGAGCGATTATGTTCTGGAAGTCGGATACGCCTTGCGCTTCGATCCTCTTCCGGTCAGCTTCCTGCCGCTCCTTTTGAAGGACAAACTGCATCTGCTGGCTTTCCTGTTCTGCACGGAGCTTAGACTCGATAGCAACCTGCAGCCCGGCAGGGAGTCCGACTCGCCGAAGCGGTGTTGCTTCCACGGTAATTCCTCTCGGCTCGACAATTTTTTCGATCTCCTTCAGAATGAGCTGTGCAAGCATTTCCCGCTCGGACGTGTACAAGGCTTTCGCATCGAAGCCCGCGGTGACGCCCCGTGCGACCGACCGGAACTGTGGCTCGAGAATTTTCTGGATGTAATCGCGGCCGATCTTCTTGTACACTTCAGCGGCTTTTTCCGGATTGAGGTGATAGATCGCGCTGATCTCAAGTGCGACCGTGAGTCCTTCTTTGGACGGAACATCCATGACTTCCTTGAGTTCCTGCGTCTGAACCGTAAACTTTATGACGTTTGCTAATGGGTTCACGAAGTTGATCCCGGACTTCAAGGTGTTCTCAGAAACAACCCCGAAAAAATCCACGACGCCGACATTACCGGCAGGTACCACCGTAAAACTTTGAGTGGCTGCAATCACGGCGAAGAGCAGCGAGACGAGCCCTGTCACGTTGGCTGTTGTGCGGTACGCAGCATTTCGTTCACTGGTCAGTTTGCTTTGCGCACTTCTCCAGAGGAAAAAAGCCACGACGCTGACGACAATACTCAATACGAATAACATACATGCCTCCTTTTGTTGGGTTGTGAACTTACGTGTACATCAACTTACAGATTTTTCGAGTCGCTATCAAACGAAGTCATTTCTTTGTATCATCTTGTCGTGGTGACCAACCAGATGCTTGAAATTGCCATAGAAGCGGCCGTTGAGGCCGGAAGATTGTTAAAAATCAATGCCGGAAAGGTCATGCGGATCGAACGTAAGCTTGGTCAGGAAACGAACCTCGTGACGGAGACCGACAAAAAGGCTGAGGAGTTGATTATCAGAAAAATCAAGAAGCGGTATCCGCATCATGATTTCCTTGCTGAGGAATCGGGGAGCAGTGAAGGCGATTCGGAGTTCAGATGGATCATCGACCCGCTTGACGGGACGACGAATTTTACTCATGGAATGCCGATGTTTTGCGTTTCGATAGGGCTGGAAGTGAAGGGAGAAATGACGCTGGGCGTAGTCTACGATCCAAACCTTGATGAGCTGTTTACGGCGGAGAAGGGAAAAGGGGCTTTTCTCAACAAGCGCAGGATGAGCGTTTCGAAGACCTCAAAGCTTATCGAAAGCCTCATTGTGACGGGATTTCCCTACGATATCCGGAGTCATCCGGAGGCGATCATAAGGCATTTCAACAACTTCCTGATGGAGGCGCAGGCCGTTCGGCGACTCGGTTCAGCCGCGTTAGACCTTTGCTACGTTGCGGCAGGGCGTTTCGACGGTTACTGGGAGAACACTCTCAACCCGTGGGACATGGCGGCGGGAGTCCTGCTGCTTGAGGAGGCGGGAGGTTTATTTACGGATTTCCTTGGGTTTCCGACGACGATTTACAAGAAACAAGTTCTTGCGACGAATCGAATACTCCACGATCAAATGATCGCTGTGCTGAAAAAGGGGATGGGGAAAGATTAAAGAATGTAGAAGGCAGAATGCAGATTGGAGATTGAAAGAAGCTGTCAGCTGACGGAGATGTAACTGCTAGAAGTTGAGATTGCAGAAAGGAGAAAACAGAATGCAGACAGCAGACGAGATTGCTTAGATCACTTTGACGAGGTCGAGGCCGATGATTCCCACAATTGCCAACATGATCAGAAGAAACCCACCCACCACTGCAAGATAGCCAACCCGCGCTTTTGTCTCCTTGAGGTCGAATTCCAATTTCGGCATCGTTTTCACCGTTACATCACCGTTCACAACAACCTGGCAAGCAAGGCGGTGGTTTGGAGCCACCTTGCGTTTGATGACCCAGCGTCCGGCAATAATGTTTTCTTCTTCGGATGTGCGCGCACCGATCCCCTTGCCTTCCAGCACCTCAATAACGTCCGCGCCGCACGGAAATTTGAAGGGTCCAAGATCCAGGTTCACATGGAATACACGGTGTAAAGTCCCATACAGATGAATACCGCTTTTGAGGGCGGCTTTACGGAGGTTTGTTCCAGGTAATACGTCGAGAGACTTATGCTCGTTGAGAAAGTGAATTGCCGGCATGGAGAAGGGTGGGAATTATTGAAATGGTTGAATGGTGATTTGTTAATTGGCGAGTAGT
>JANOGR010000014.1:0-9890 GCA_031406095.1 Ignavibacteriales bacterium | reverse complement strand
ACTTCAAGGAGTCTGCTCAGAAGGGTGTCACGACAGTATTGCTCCAGGGTGGCGTGAATCCAGCCTTACCGTTTGAGTACTATGTCGAGCTCGTGGAACGAACACGCAAGGAAGTGCCCGAGGTCTATCCGCACTTTTTTTCGACATCAGAGATCATCGGCATGTCGCTGGTGTCCGGATTGAGCCTGGAAGGCGTACTTGAACGCTTGTGGAAAGCGGGACTCCAGTCCATACCCGGCGGAGGAGCTGAAATCCTTTCCGACAGGGTGAAAAAGAAAATCAGCAGCAAGAAAGGAACTTCGGCAGATTGGCTGGAGGTCATGCGGGTGGCACACAAGATTGGCTACAAATCGACTGCTACGATGATGTATGGCCATCTGGAGTCGGACGAAGACATTCTCGAGCATCTGGAAAGCATCAGACAACTGCAAGATGCAACGTGTGGTTTCACAGCGTTCGTTCCGTGGTCGTTCAAGCCGGGGAATACGCCCCTGGAAAAAATAATCCCTCACTATGCCACCCCGACTCGTTATCTTCAGATCCTGGCATTCTCCCGCATTTTTCTGGATAATTTTCCTCACATCCAAGCATCATGGTTTTCTGAAGGCAAGAAAACAGGCCAGATTGCGCTTCATTTTGGAGCTGACGATTTTGGCGGAACCTTGTTGGAAGAAAACGTACACGCTGCGGCAAATTTCGTGAATAAATCGAACGCTGACGAATGCATTCAACTCATTCATGAATCAGGATTCTCTGCTGCCCAACGAACGACGTTGTATGAAATCCTACACGTGTACGAGAGGGTAGAGGTGGCTGCGTGACGGCCTAGCCGTCGATCAATCCCGCGAGGTTTTCGTAGAAGATTTTCTTGATATCCGGGACGGGAATTCTCATCTCTTGCAGCAGTTTGAGTTGATTGTCGAGGATATCCCACCGATAACCCCGCGGAAACATCCCGGAATCCGAACCAAAGAGGATCCTTCCCGAACCAAACACTCCCATGGCTTTTTGGAATACCCGCCTCAGGTCTGGTTTTTCAGGATGAGTAGCCATCCAGGAATTCGAGCCGGCTGTATCGAGGAATACATTCTGACATTCCTTCCCCAATTCCAGGAGCTCGTCGAATCGGCCCGCGCCGAAATTCGGTACGATGAAGCGGACCCCGGAGAACTTCCTTGCCACGGGAATGAGGTCTTTCGGGTTTGAGAATTGATCGTCGACGACCGTGGGGACTCCCGCATACTCTCTTGCCCGAATGAGAAGCTTGCCGAATTGGACAAACACGATAGCCTTGCATTCCTGGGCCAATTGAAAAAGAGGGTGCAGCCACTCGTCATTCACGTTAATCTGGTACAGCGAAGGATAGAGCAACAGCCCTTTCAACTTGTCTTCCTTAAGTCGCTTCTGCGCGTTGTCCATCAGTTGGTTTGAATTGGGGTCCACGCAGAAGAAACCCGCAAAGCGATTCGGGTATGCCTGGACTGCTTTCACGACTGCATCCTCGTCGCCGGGCATGCTTCCGAGCAGCAAGAGCCTCTCGATTTTCCATTTGTCGATGATTTCCACCCAGCGTTTTGCAAGCTGAACCGGGTCCTCACCGGGAATTTCAATATGTCCCTTCGAGGCGAGGTTCTTCAACTCCGTGTTAATGTCGGCACGACTCGTTTTCTGTTTAACAAGAAACTTGAAAAACGAATTCGAATAGAAATGGACATGGGCATCAAATATTTTGAACAAGCCGATCATTGAATTTTCTTCCTCAGTACAATGTAATAGGCGGAACCTGTGGAATGAGCCCGTGTTCAGCGCCGAGTGCAAACAACTTTTCCAGCGCCGTCCTGCCCCGCTCGCCCATGTCCACGGTAAGCTCACTGACGTACATTTTTACGAATTGTTCGCCGAGTTGTCGGTCAATGCCGCGCCCGAACTTCATCGCGTAGGGTATGGCCTCGCTCTGATGTGTATAACCGTAGTGAATGCTTTGTTTCAGTCCGGCCGAAAGGCTGTGCGCGAACGTTTCTCCAAGGTCCTTTCTCACGACATCGAGGCCGAGGGGAAGTGGAAGATTTCCGAATTGTGAAGCCCAATGCTCTCCAAAGTCAAGCACTTTGTGGAACCCGTGATCCTTGTATGTTATCTGGCCTTCATGGATGAGGACACCTGCGTCGTAAGTTCCGTCGGCCACTTTGGCCATGATTTCGTCAAAAGGAATATCAACGTTTTGAATATTGCGCGTGAACAACTTGAACAATAAAGAGGCTGTGGTGAGTGGTCCCGGGGTTGCTGCCGTTTTGCCGGCAAGTTCCGAAAGGCTTCTATATTTCCTGGATACCAGAACCGGTCCGTAACCTTCACCCATGCTGGCGCCTGTCGCCAGGATCCAGTATTTGTCCGCAACATATGGATAAGCATGTGCCGAAATCGCAGTCACCTCCAGCTCGCCATTCCTCGCTTTCTCGTTGAGCGTCTGAATATCGTTGAGGATATGCTCAATGATCATTCCGTCCAATTTGACTTTTCCTGAAGAAAGGCCAAAGAACATGAAGGCATCGTCCGGGTCAGGGCTATGTCCAACCTTGATGACGCGATCAGCCATTTTCAGGGCTTTATTTCTTGACGCCGATATAGATTGTAGCGATTCCAAATGTCACGGGATGCTGAATTGTTTGCGTGAAGCCGATTCTGTGAAGAATTCCCAAAAAATCGGTTCCGGCTGGAAATTCTCCCACGGTGCTCGGCAAATACTGGTAAGCGGCTTTGCTGCCCGAAATCAGGCCTCCGAGGACGGGCAGGATTCGACGAAAATAGAAGTTGTATAAAGAGTTCAGCCAGGGCCGGTTCGGTCTCGAGAACTCCAAGATCAAGGCGGCACCACCCGGCTTCAGGACCCTGTGCATTTCAGACAGGCCTCGACGGAGGTCAGAAAAATTTCGAACTCCGAAAGCCACTGTTACAGCGTCAAAAGACGAAGAATCGAATTGAAGTGATTCCGCCGATCCTTCGAGCAGCGAGATTTTATCCGACAAAGACATCCCGGAAATTTTGGCTCGTCCGATTTCAAGCATCTTGGGAGAAATATCCACGCCGACGACCTTGCAGTTGATGCTGGTGGCCGCCTGAATCGCCAGGTCTGCCGTTCCTGTGGCAACATCCAGAATAGTCTCAGGATGGAAAAGCGCCAAAAGACTGATGGCCTTCTTTCGCCAGAAGACATCGATTCCAGAGCTCAGGAAATGGTTCAAGAAGTCATATCGATGTGCGATGGTGTCGAACATGGAACGGACGTATTCATGGTCGTACGTTCGGCGCTCTCCAATATT
The DNA here is from genome assembly GCA_031406095.1 of Ignavibacteriales bacterium. Classification (GTDB taxonomy): domain Bacteria; phylum Bacteroidota; class Ignavibacteria; order UBA10030; family UBA10030; genus JANOGR01. Next base: position 6,570 of record JANOGR010000014.1, on the reverse strand, counting down.
CTGCAAAACAGGGGGTATTGCCAAAGAAGGTGGAATCATGTGTGTGAAATCATTTGCAAACGAATGATAAATATAGCAAACTGCGCCAATAAATTCAACCAATAAAAGCATCGTCTATTGTCTTAATTTGGTGCGGTCAGGACTTTTTTATCCGCTATGTTTTTTGGCGGACGTCCTGACCGAGACGCTGCCTATGTCAGGAGTAAACCCGCCCGACTGAACGACGAGTCGTTCGGGCGGGCTCCTGACACCATTTACGAGCCAAACAAATTAAGACACACTAAACATCGGTCTACATGACCTATTGCATACGCTGCCTGTGTCAGGAGGAAACTCCTGACACCAAAACAGTCGGCCTCGTGAATCCCTGTCCGTTGCTTTTCATCGCTCTAGTTGTTAATTTTTTGGTGTCATGATGAAACCTATCGCGTTTGTCTGTCTCCTTTTCTGCTTCCTGGCGTGTGACGGAGGACTTCAACCCGAGATACCAATTCAACCGGGATTTGGCGGAACGATTCGCTTTGCGCAGAATTCATGGCCGCCGATTGACAGCCTGGTGAACCTGTGGGTGTTTGCGTCTCAGATTTATCCCCTTGATTCGACGAGCGTTTTTGCCGGTCTTTTTGCTCAGCCTCCACAGATTTTTCTCTACCCATCCGAGAGGGATAGAGTTGCACTCAACGTAGATTCTGCCGACTTTTTTTTCCCGTTACCTCCATCGACGTACAAATATATCGGGATCCTTCAGCACTTCAATGCGAGCTTGAACATCAGAAGCTTCCGCGTTGTGGGCTTCTATCCCGATCCCGTCAATCCAACCCAGCCTCTTTCAGTTCTGGTAAAAGACGGTCAACAGGTTGCGGGAATAAACATGAACGTTGATTTTCGCAATCCCCCGCCACAACCATTTTGAAAAAATCGCTAAGACATATTGCAATCTTTATACCGTTCATGTGCCTCGGACAGGAAAAGATGGGCGGCGTGGTAGGGCGGATTCTTGACGGGGAGACAAAGGAGCCGCTGGCCGGCGCAAGCGTTTTCTTGAGAAGCACATTCATGGGCGCGACTTCTGACGGGTCGGGGAAGTTTCGTATCAGTAGAATTCCCGCGGGATTATACACTGTGAACGCAACAATGGTGGGTTACCGCTCACATTCCCTCGAGAACGTTGAAATTCGTGGAGGTCTCGAGAATGAAATTGAAGTTGAGCTCATGCCCGCGCCGATTCAAAGCGAGCAAGTCGTGGTCACGGCGAGCAGGTATGAACAGAACCTGAAGGAGGTGCCGGCGAGCATATCAACGGTAACTGCCGAGGCGATCGCCGATCGAGTGTCTGTTACCCTCGACGATGCTATGAGATATGTACCCGGTGTGAACATGATGCAGGACCAGGTCAATATTCGGGGGTCGACGGGCTACAGTCGAGGCGTTGGCAGCCGGGTTTTGATCCTGTTCGACGGTTTGCCGTACACGACAGGCGACACGGGCGAGATTACTTGGGAAACTTTTCCGATGCACCAGATTGACCGGATCGAAGTGGTCAAGGGAGCTGGCTCGGCTCTCTACGGATCGAGTGCGTTAGGAGGAGTCGTCAATGTTATAACCAAGGAGATTCCGACCGACTCGGAAGTCAGGTGGAGGCTCTATTCAGGAATGTATGACAAACCCCGGTTTCAGAAATGGGAGTGGTCTGACAGAACCCGATTTCACAACGGTGGTTATGTAAGCTTCTCCGGCAGCACAGACAATGTGTCCTATCTTGGCAGCATTGCGCGGTCGGTGGACGAAAGTTATAAGGAAAACGATGTGTATCATCGCTGGGGGTTCTTTACGAAATTGAGGTTTTCGCTTGCACCGACACGCAGCATGGACCTTGTTGCGAATATGGCCTCACGAACTCATGGCAACTTTTTCTGGTGGAAGAGTTTGGCCGAGGCAACTCGACCGGCCGAATCGCAAAGAAACGGCAATGTCGATTCCCAAAGAGGAAACGTCAGTTTTTCCTACAAAGAGTTTGTTTCTCAGGATTTGTTTTACACGGTCAAGGGGGTTTACTTCGGAAATTTCTGGCGCGATGACAGTGCAGGGCATATAAATAATGTATCGGCGTCTCACGTGTTCTACGGAGAAGGCCAGGTCACTCATCAGACTTCGGAATTCAATACGATCACATTCGGCGCCAGTGCAAGTTATGACCGGGTGAATTCTAACATTTTCGGAAGCCACCCGGGTGTGGGCGGAGCATTGTATTTCCAGGATGACCTCAAACTGACTCCCGAATGGAAGTTTACGCTCGGGTTTCGAGCCGACTGGCAGCGTGTATCGGCTTTACCGTCTGCCTCTCAGTTTAGTCCCAAGCTTGGCGTGGTTTATCTGCCGGCTGAAGAAACCTCCGTTCGACTCTCGCTCGGAGCGGGATTCCGATACCCTTCCATCAGCGAACTTTACACAGCCGTCTCGACAGGGGTGACATCTCTTGCCATTGTTCCAAACGTGAATCTGAAACCTGAAAGAAGCCTTTCTGCAGAAATCGGTTTGTCGCAACTGATTGCATCGAACTTGAGAATTGAGGGAGCGGCATTCCAGAATAGCTTCGAGGATCTCATAGAAGCTGGTGTGAAGGTGACGGGCAGCCCTGTCATTCAGTTTGACAATGTGACGAGAGCGCGTATCCGCGGAATTGAAATCGGGATAATGAGCAATTGGTTTTCAAAGTCTCTCTTAGTCGATTTCAACTACACATACACCGACCCTATGGATCTCGATAGCGGGACGGTACTGAAATTTCGTTCCCGACATTTGCTCTATGGGTCAGTCGGATGGACGATCGATGCTTTCCATTTTTCGGTCGATGCTAGATACGTGAGCCGCGTGGAAGCAATTGACGACCGTCTCGTTCAACTCGGACCGATCATAAACGGCGATCAACGTGTGCCGATCAGAGTCCTCGACGCCAGGGTGAAGTATGACCTCTTGGATGCGGGGCTTCCTCTGCGGTTGGGTCTGAACGTGACGAATGTGCTCAATTATCATTACGTTGAACTGATCGGTAATCTGTCTCCGGTGCGCACCTTCACACTTATTGTAGAAGGCGTTTTCTAGAATTCGCATACCTTGTATCATGTTCATCGACTCCCACGCTCATTTGTTTAACGAAGATTTCCGGAACGATCTCCTGGGTGTGATCCAACGTGCCAGGGAATCCGGAATTGATGCGGTTGTTATCCCGGGGACGACACTGGAAACGAGCCGGGAGGCTGTTGAACTTGCCGAGAAACACGATTTCCTGTTTGCTTGCGTCGGATATCATCCGCACGAGGCGTCCAAAGCCACCGATCAAAACCTCGCAGAAATAGAGCGATTGAGCAGTCATGAGAAAGTGGTTGCGATCGGCGAAATAGGCCTCGACTTTCATTATGATTTCGCACCCAGGGACCGGCAACAACAGGTTTACAAGTCTCAACTGATAATCGCATGCCGCCGCGATCTCCCTGTGGTGATTCACACTCGCGAAAGCATAGCCGAAGCAATTCAGGGCGTGAGAGAGGTTGTAGAACAACATCCGAAGTGGCTGCGAGGTCAGAACGGAGGGGAGGCGAGCCGTGGCGTTTTCCATTGTTTTACCGGGAACGCCGACGAGGCCAAACAGGTCATTGCGTTAGGTTTTTATGTATCTTATGGAGGAATGGTTACTTTCAAAAACTCCACGGCACTTGAGACCCTCCGCGCTCTCGGGCTCTCACGGGTCTTGCTCGAGACAGATTCGCCTTATCTGGCCCCAGTTCCTTTGCGGGGAAAGCAAAACGAGCCTGCGAACATGATCCACACTGCAAAAAAAATATCCGAATCGCTCAATATCCCGCTCGACCATGTTGCTGAGATAACATCGCGAAACGCCCGAATGTTGTTCGGATTAAAGCTCCCGTTCGCCCAAATGGCGGTAAAGCAGTGAGTCTCTCACACGCCATCGCAGGGTATCTGGATACACATGAATATCCTCCGGTGCTATTTAAAGCTCCAAAGCTGGCTCGCATTATCCAATTCGTTAACCGTGCCACAACACTGAGGAATTGGTATGTGTCGAAGGAACTCGGCAGCCTTGTCGCTCAAATGCCGCAGGGTTTCGTGATGCTCGACGCAGGCTGCGGAATGGGCGATTTTTCGATGTGGGTTGCGAAAAGGCGCCCTGACGCGAGAATTCTCGGCGTTGACTTCGGAGCAGAAAGTGTCAAGTTGGCGGATCTTCTCGCACGGGACCAAGGTCTCTCGAATTCCAGATTCGAATCAGATGATCTCGTCCGGCTCGAGAAGCCGCAACAGTTTGACCTCATTCTGTGCAACGCGGTCCTGCAGTCGATCCGCGAGGATGAACAAGTCCTTATGAATTTCCACAAAGCCCTTCGGCCGGGTGGAAGCTTACTATTGTATATCCCCGTTCATTACAAAAGATATTTGCCTGGATTTGCGCGACTGGAGGAAAAATACCTGTCGGGATGCTTCTACGGATACGCTAGCGGATTCAGTCATCACCGTCATACTTCCGATGAGATTCGTTCGAAGCTCACATCTCATCAGTTTCACATTTTCAAGGAAACGTTTGCGTATGGGTTTACCGGAGCTCTCTCGTTTGAGATGTATTCGCTGTTGTTGATCTGTCTCAAAACCTTGCCGGTATGGATAACCCCGGCGATCGTCTTGCTCTATACAATGTTGTTTTATCCGCTGCAATTGTTGTTGATGCTTGTGGACTTTATCACGGCGAGAACAAAAGGGAATGGATTTCTCGTTGTTGCGAGGAAGGCTTAATGTCCGAACAACCTTCGATTTTTGATATCCTTGGCCCGATCATGATCGGCCCTTCCAGCTCACACACCGCTGGGGCGAGTCGAATTGGCTCCATCGCGCGACAGCTGCTCCACGATGAACCAAAGAAGGCCTTCATAACGCTGTATAATTCCTTTGCGAAAACGCATAAAGGCCACGGGACGGACAAAGCCATCGTTGGAGGTATTCTCGGGTTCGGGCCAGACGACGAGCGGATCCGCAACGCACATGAGCTGGCGAAGCAACAGGGACTGGAATGGGAATTCAAGTTCCGGGGAGATTTCGTGAAATTCCATTCGAACACGGCGCGGGTAAAACTCATCGGAAAAAATGGATCATCGGTCGAGGTGGTTGGGGCATCCCTGGGCGGTGGGAGAATCAGAATTCAAGAGATCGAAGGATTTGCAGTAAACTTCACGGCCCAATCGCACACATTGGTCATTATCGCTGAAGATATACCGGGAAGTATTCAGCATATCAGCGGCGCCGTTGCGGAAAAAGGTGTGAACATCGCAAACATGTTTGTCTCGAGAAACGAGAACATGGCAAACATGGTGCTTGAACTCGACCAGGAGCTGGACGAAGCAACTCTCAAGAAAGTTCACGATTTCTCTTGGGTGAAATTTGTCAGATTGGTTTCGCCGATGACAGAGCATAGTTCGCGATACGAAAAATAGCGAAGACAGCCGGAGGAATTGTGGAATTCAATCTCTTGAGTGACATTGTCGAGTACTGCAGCAAAGAAAAGAAAGATATGGCGCAGGCAATGCTCGATTATGAAATGCGAAACAAACATTTATCCCGCGAGGAAGTGTACGAGGGGCTCAAGAGAATCTTGAGAGTGATGGAGAGTTCTGTGGAACAGGGGCTCACCGAGATGGTGATAAGTCCAAGCGGCATGCTCAATAACTGGGCGAAAACGGTATACAATGCCAAGGTGGAAACTCTGGGCGCTTCGTTGAAGAAAGCGGTCGCTCGCGCGATTGCTGTGGGTGAGGTGAATGCGTGCATGGGCAAGATTGCCGCCGCTCCCACCGCCGGGTCCGCCGGGATTATGCCGGCCGTGCTTGTGACCATGATGGAAGAACACAAGGTTTCTCGCGACCGTGTCCTCGAAGGATTACTCGTCAGCTCGGCAGTGGGACTGATCTTTGCCAAGAACTCATCTTTTGCAGGATCTGAGGCGGGCTGCATGGGTGAGACAGGAAGTGCGGCGGCCATGGCGGCGGCCACCATCGTGTTCTTGATGGGGGGGTCGAATGAGCAGATTCTGGAGGCTGTGGGATTCGCGTTGAAGGCATCGATGGGACTCGTGTGCGATCCGGTTGGCGGTTTAGTGGAAGAACCTTGCACAACGCGCAACGCTGTTGGTGTGGCCAATGCGTTTGTATCCTCGCAAATGGCCCTGGCCGGAATCAAGAGTCTGATCCCGGCTGATGAAGTAATCTTTGCCACCAAAGAAGTGGGGGACCTCATGTCTCCCCGCTTGAAGGAATCGGGTCAGGGTGGATTGGCCAATACGAAGACCGGGAGGGAGATTCAAAAGAGGGTCTTCAAGAATGCTTGACATCGGATAGATCCAGAATTCGATTTAGGCCCTAACAGAGTGTTTGAAAAAGGATGCGTTAAATTTCTTGCTTGTCATTCCCGCACGTCTTAAGCGGGAATCCAGAACGTGTTTATACTTAGCCCCATGCTTAATCAACTGACAAATGACAATAGGATTCGGGTTCTGGACTCCCGCTT
>JANOGR010000387.1:0-3398 GCA_031406095.1 Ignavibacteriales bacterium | reverse complement strand
GTTATCACCGACAATGAGCATCTACTCGGGGCAGTGCAGGGGGAAGCGGGAACGCACATTTATTCTTCTCATGAAATGCTGGTTTGAAACTCAAAGAATACCATAGTCGATCAACGGAGGTTGCATGACAAGAACTCGAGTCCTCATTATGGGAGCAGCCGGGAGGGATTTTCACAACTTCAACACTGTGTACCGGGATAATAAGAAGTGTGAAGTCGTTGCATTCACGGTAACACAAATACCAAACATTGATGGCCGCAAGTATCCTGCAAGGCTTGCAGGTCCGCTGTATCCGAAAGGAATCCCGATTTACCCCGAGATTGAGCTTCCCCGATTAATCGGAGACCTCAACGTGGACGAAGTGGTCTTTGCCTATTCGGATGTGAGCTTCAAGTACATCATGGACATCGCCTCGATGGTGACGGCGTGCGGTGCGGATTTCAAGGTTCTCGGCACAAAGCAGACCATGCTCAAGTCGAAGGTTCCGGTGATAGCGGTCGTGGCAGCCCGGACCGGTTCCGGCAAAAGTCAAACATCGCGTCGCGTGTGCGATTATTTGCGGAACATGGGGAAGAGAGTGGTTGCCGTCCGGCATCCGATGCCGTATGGTGATCTGGTGAAGCAGCGCGTGCAAAGATACGCGTCCATTGTGGACCTTCACAAACACAAATGCACCGTGGAAGAGATGGAGGAATACGAGCCTCACATCGACGCTGGCACAGTTATCTATGCAGGGGTCGACTATGAAGCAATCCTGCGGGAGGCTGAGCGGGAGGCTGATGTGATTGTCTGGGATGGGGGGAATAACGATATGTCGTTCTACAAGCCCGACTTGACGATTACGGTGGTTGACCCGCACAGACCCGGCCACGAGATATCGTACTATCCGGGCGAAACGAATGTCCGCCTGGCAGACGTCGTTATTGTGAATAAAGTAGACTCGGCCCACCCGGAGAACATCGAGAAAGTCATTCAAAATGTCAAAAACATCAATCCCCATGCGGTCATTATTCAAGCCGCATCTCCGATCTCCGTTGAGGATCCTCATGTTATCCACGGCAAGCGTGTTTTGGTGGTGGAAGACGGGCCAACGCTCACGCACGGCGAAATGACCTTTGGCGCAGGCGTGCTCGCAGCGAAGAAATTCGGTGCGAAAGAGATCGTCGACCCCAGGCCGTACGCCGTGAAGTCCATTGCAGAGACCTACGAGAAATATCCATCAACCGGCGCGCTTCTTCCTGCGATGGGATACGGCGAGCAACAAATGAAGGACCTTGAAACCACCATCAACCGTGTTCCCTGCGACGCGGTCATCATTGGCACTCCCGTCGACCTGAGGAGAGTGATCCACATAAAGAAACCGTCTGTGCGGGTGCGGTACAGCCTGGAAGAAACCACCAAGCCTGACCTGGAGGATGTGCTCACGAAGTTTCTTAACAAGGAACGGGCTCACTCCTTCCATCGGCGTGGTGTAGTGGAAGTGAATTGAGCCGTTGATGATTTGTCGGTTCTCGGAAACAAGAGTAGATGTCACTATTGGTAAGCGTTTGTTCCTGGTTTGTTGCTTTTCCATCAAGGTTTGGATAATTTAGCAGTGTAAGAAATCCTTCGCGTTGCCAACTGTCTAACGGAGGAATCGCATGTTCCTACCTCTCCGAAGAAGCTCTCTTGTTGTTGCTCGGTCGTTTCTTTTTGCAGGCGTTGTCATCTTCGCTCCCACTCTCGTCTATACTCAGAACGGTGGAATCGGAGGTGGAACTGCGCGTAACATTGCACTCGGTGGCGGCCCCGTCAATCCTTATCTGATGGATCTGCTGAGAATTCATATCAATCCTTCACTGCAGGCAAAGTTCTCAAATCTCTTCTGGGGAGACGTGGGATTCTTGGCAACAGATGTTGCCCAGGGTGGTGGGCGCGGTCAATACCTTGGGGCGAGTGTCGAAGTTTCGGAAAACCTTTATCTAGGGGTCATCCTGAATCGTCGCGAGTCGCCCCTCTACAACGTCGCCGCTTCCAACCCACCGAGGGACCCCATTCAAGAAATGAATGCGTTGGTCGTGTCAGTGCTCGGATTTGGGGCTCAGCCTTTTTCAAGACCGCTTAGTCCCGTCGAAATTGTGACGTCATATCGAGGGGACGGCTATGAGCTTGGCGCAGCGATGACACTTGGGTCGTGGAGCGGAAAACGATCGGGCAATGGAGAGGCGCAACAAAAGGACAATACCGTTCGGTTCAAACTCGGAACCGCCGCCCCCTTGTCATCGAGTGTTGTCGTGGATGTAGCAGGCCTTCTGGGGTTCAACAGCATCAGTGGAACCTCAGTGTCGAGTTCCGGAGCACAAAGTGAACTCAGTATGGATGGAGGAACGGAGTTGGGGCTGGATGCGCGCTTGGTGTGTGATCTCAACGAAAGATGGAAATTCGTGCCATTGGGGAGATGGTATTCGTTTTCATGGGGGATAAAACAAGTAAGAAACGGAGCCCTTGTGATTCCGAACCCGGCTTCAGAGTATTCCCATTCGGAAATAGAAATCGGTGTTGGCGTCAACTATTCAACGGAGAAGATTTTGCTTCTCGGCGGCATGAGTTATCAACAGATCGCCCTTGTGAGTGACTATCGAACGTCTAAGACCTCCGTGAAAACGACAGACCTGCCAAAAGTCAATGTGGGTGTAGAGGTCTTCATTGCTCAGTGGATGGTCGGGAGAATTGGATATTTTGACAGGATTGCATCGTCTGAAACGATTGTTGAATCAGGTGCAAGCACAACAACAATCACGACGTCCGCAGAACTTCCCTGGTATGGTGACCTCAACGGATTGACCGCCGCCCAACAAAGGGTCACCATCGGCGTAGGACTGAAGTTTGAAGGCCTCGTTCTCGATGCCACGATTGGCGAGGGGTATTTCTTGAACGGTCCGTGGCCGCTGAGCGGTTCATCGCAAGCATTGTTTGGTATTCTTTCATTGAGCTATAGGTTTTAGAAATGAAATTAACTCCAAAGAAAGGAGAGAGTGAGCAATGAAAAAAATCATCGCTATTCTCATCGGAATCATCCTCGTCGTCGCCGGATGTAAAGAGACGATCATTCAATACGGTGTTCCGAAGGAACAAATCAACGATGCACTTCACGGCGACATTGTTGGGAAAATCATTCAAAAGAACAGCGGTTCAGTGATCATCGTAGGCCAAGTCTCGCCCATCGATTCTGTCATGGTCAACCCGATCGACGGGTCTTTCGCATTGAGGGGCCTGCAGATAGGAAACTATGACTTGACTATCCGCGCCGACAATTATCGGTTGTACTTGCGAAATAACGTGTTTGTGCAGGGTGGCGGCGTAACATATGTTGGTGAGGTCGACCTCTCAACGGTCCCTGAACTCATTTCCTCCACATA
>JANOGR010000377.1:0-7068 GCA_031406095.1 Ignavibacteriales bacterium | reverse complement strand
CACGTCCATAGATGTCGGCCTGAAGTTGGCGCCAGAACCGGCTCCGAGCACCTCCCCCCGTCAAACGCACTTGTTCAACACTGATCCCGAGAGTTTTGATAATTTCAAGCGAATCCCTCATCGCAAACGTAATACCCTCGAATACCGCCCTTGCAAAGTGTTTTTCCGAATGCCGGATTGTCGCTCCAATAAATGATGCTCTCGCACTGGCACTCTGATGCGGAGTCCTTTCTCCGATCAGGTATGGCAAAAACTGCAACCCGTTTGACCCTGCCGGCACGGCCTCGGCCTCTTGCGCTATCAAATCATAAACATCGGCCCCATGAGATGCCGCTCTCTCAACATGCTTGCTCCCAAATGTGTCCTTGTACCATCGGAGCGCACCCCCTGCCATGAGGATCACCCCCATCACATACCAGGTTGAAGGGACGCTGTGACAAAACGTGTGCGCCCTCATCTGCGGATCTCCCTGCATGGTCTCGGAATAAGCGAGAACGACGCCGCTTGTACCAATGCTTGCAAGCACCCGCCCTTTTTTGACCACGCCGCTTCCCACAGCACCGCAGGCATTGTCTGCGCCTCCCCCCACAACCGGAATGCCGGTTGGCAGCCCGGTCTCGTTCCCTGCACGATCCATAATTTTCCCGCTGACGGCGATCGACTCAGTAACGGCCGGAAGCCATTCCCGGGGAATAGAAAACATTTGAAGCATTTCCTCGCTCCACCGTCGATGCGCAACATCGAAAAGCAAAGTGCCGGATGCATCAGAAACTTCTGTCGCAAATTCTCCCGTGAGCCTGTAGCGAATATAATCTTTTGGCAAGAGAATTTTCTTGATCCGTTGATAGACCTTTGGCTCCTGCCTCTTCACCCAAAGTAACTTGGGCAGTGTAAATCCTTCGAGTGCAGGGTTGCCCACTAACTCGCGAAGCTTTTGCCGGCCTATCGTTTCATGAATCCTTTTACATTCGGCATCGGTCCTTGTGTCGCACCAGAGAATTGCGGGGCGGAGAACCTTGTCGTGAGCATCCAAAAGCACCATACTGTGCATCTGACCCGAGAATCCCACTGCACTGATATTGTCAGCACCCTTTCCAAGATCAGTCGTCAGTTTCCGTACCACCCGCAACGATGCCTGCCACCAATCCTCCGGATCCTGTTCCGCCCAATTCGGTTTGGGCGTGGAAAGCGGGTACTCTTCGGTCGCCGACGCGACTCGAGTGCCATCTTCATCAATAATGATTCCCTTCACCCCTGATGTACCGACATCGAGTCCAAGCGCATATTTCTTCATGAAAGCAGCTAATCTCTCTCCGGGTTGCTATCCTCGATACCGGGATTCTTGAAAATCAATCTTCTGATTCATGACGCTTCTCAGAAGTCTGCTGATATTCGTTTCGTCCGGGTCTTGAAAATATTTTTGCATTTCTTCCGGAGGCGGGAGTCTTTTGACGATTTCCCGTCGGTATCGTGTAGCGTTTATACATTCGACGAGATGACTCGCAAACCGTCGGATCGTATCTTTTTTTGTGCTCCCCGGAACCCGTTGAGGCCAGATGTCGAAGTTCCATAGGCCGTCAAAGGCTTTCCAGTACAGCCAGTATTCCGCTTCGAGGACCTCATTGAGATTATCATTCCCGGGAATATGGTCATTGTCCCAGTGTTTGCGGTTGTCGTTGAGGTCGATCTGCTTGAGGATTCCAAAATCCAATGCAAGGCAGATACTTTCGGCCAGCTTTCCGCCCGCGATGTGCGCGTGCCCATACTCGATGTTTTGAACAATCCGTCCTCTGAACTTTGCAAGCTTCTCGTGGAGCTTGTCGAAAAACTCACCAGCCTTGAGCGACGGCTGTTCCTTAAGGATATGTTCTTTCAAGCGCTTGCGCATTTTGTCCTCGACCGTCCTGGCAAGAAAGAGTCCGTGGATGGTCTCTCGTACAAACATATCTTCAGCAGGATCGCCCGACTTCGGTTCGAGGCAGATGTTGCAGTCAGGCACTGCTTCCAGGACTTCAATATATCCATCAACCATGAGATTCCATGCTTTTGAATAATCACAAAGGAAAAGGCCGTTCGATCCATCATTTCCCTGCCACAATACAGCATGCTGGCATCCCAGAGGTTTGCCGAGTTCTTTCATAACAGGTCGTAGGATATTGTTGAGTTCCATCGACCGCTTAACGTTGTCGATCGCCTTTCTCCGGATGAATGGGTTCAGATTTGAAAAACCCCCGTTCTTGAACTCTGCACCGAACGTTTTCGCCACAACGCTGCCGATTCCGACCTGATAATCTCGTGCGAGCTTCGCCAACCTGTCGGGATCATCCGGAAATTCATTTGGGAAATGGCCGCAGACATAGGACATTCCATCGATCTTCGAAGTCATTTCGATCACTTCTTCCAGTTCAAGCGGAAACGGGTTGTATCCCTTGCCGAAGCGGTCATCCATTCCGCCCATGAAGGCCCACGCGCCAAATGCAAACTGCGGTTCAGGGCCTGGTGTAAACGAAGCCATCGCTACCCCTTTTTTGCAGTTCGAACTCCTTCGAGCAACCTGTCAATCTCTTCAAACGCGTTATAGATATGGCAGGAAATCCTCAATGCGTTAACACCTCCCTCTGCAACTCCGCGCGTGCGGAGGTCGAACGTGTTCAAATGAGATTGCAACTCGAGGTAGGGCATTTTTTCATGTACAAATGTGATCATCGCACTTCGCTCAGCGTCATTCGCCGGTGAGAGAACCCTGATGGAAGGAATTTTGATGAGACCTTCATAAAGATGCGTCGAAAGCGATTTATCCCGTTTCCAGACGTTGTCGATGCCAATTCGTCCAATGAAGTTTATCGCGGCTCCCAGCCCAACACGCAGCGGAACGCTGACGGTGCCGTATTCATACCTTTGCGCAGTCGGATGAAAAGCCAGCGTCCCCTTCTGGAAGTCAAAACCGCCATCCGAATATGCACCGACAAACTTCGCTTCGATCACGTCGAGCATGTTCTTCCGCACATACAGCAATCCTGTTTCCTTCGGCCCGAGAAGCCACTTATGGCCGCTCGTCGCAAATGCGTCGCAACCCATCTCGTGCAAATTGAAGGGAAACATCCCCGCCGTTTGTGCGCCGTCAACGAAAAACCAGATGTTTCTGTTTTTCGCAAGATCGGAGATATCCTTGATCGGAAGGATTTGCCCTGTCGTCGTGGTTGCGTGTGGAATACTGATAAGTCGGCATCGTTTCGTAATGAGTTTCTGAATTCGGTTTACGTTTTCCTGTGCGGATTGAGTCGAAGGCTCGAAGAACTTCACGACTGCTCCCGTGCGTTTTTGCAGCGCAATCCATGGAATAGAATTGCCGACATGCTCGTGGGTCGTGGTGATAATTTCATCGCCTTTGTTCAGCGGCAAGCCGTTGCAAACGACGTTAATCCCTTCTGTCGTGTTGCGCATGAAAGCGATTTCGTCTGCATCACAACCGAGTAAACCCGCAGCTGAAGCCTTGATATCTTTCCATAGCTGCTCGGTGTGTCCTGTCTCCGAAATTTTCTCCAGCTCATCGATCTTTGACTTCACCGCTTCGATGACGACGTACGGAGATGCGCCGAGTCCGCCGGTGTTGAAATACGCGCGTTCCTGCGTCAGCGGAAACTGGGATCGGACGAATTTCCAGAACTGCTCATCATCCGGGTTGACTTGGGGCCAAGTCTTGCTTTCAGTGGCTCTCACGCGCTTTGGGAAAAAGCTCGCGCTGGCAATCAGGCTGGCAGCCGACCGAAAGAATTCTTTTCGTTTCATGACGCTTTCAGAATTATTTCAATGCGCTGCGATTTCTTTTTTGAGTAAGGTACAACAAGTTGACCATTCTCGAATGGCATCACTCTCCCGTCCACGACAGCGGCAGACTTTTCTCCTTTTGAAATCTTTAAATCGACCTTCGTTCCTCTTATAATGTGCGATGAGGAGAGAGAATTCAGTCCATTCAAGAGGCGGGGACGAACAACGAGACGGTTGATCCCGGGTCGAACTCCCGCAACATGCTGCACGAACAATGCAATGATTTCGTACCAAGTCCATCCCACAACACCGACAGGAGGCATCGGAGGCGTGATGCTTTGGCCTAACCGCTCGAACCAGGAACCCGATTTTCCACCCGGCACTGAAGATAACCAATTGAGAACTCGCCAGACTTTGTCATCGTGGCCCGCCTCCATATGCGCCCGAGCCACCATCGCCGATGCAAGCGGCCAAGGAGCAGGAGGATTGTCTTCACTCGTTGCATTATACCGCGGATACCCGCCGCCTTCCCACATCTGGCCCCACAAGGTGTCGATCCAGTCAAGCGTTTTTGCCGCGAGTACTCCTTTTGGGTCAATCATTTCGTAGACGATAGGAAATGCTTCTACGGTGTCCGGGTCGACCATCGGCTGCTCGGCTGTCGCAAGCTGCGAACCCGCAGGCATGCGTTTACGGTCCGGGGGGGTAGCGATCCTCTGCCATCGTCCGTCAATAGTCCGGCGCTTGATCAGATGACCGTCCTCGATTAATTGATACTTTGGGTCAGTCAAAAACGCTCTTTTGATTTTTTCCGCGTTGTCTTTCCATTTTCGCTCAGTCGAGGATTCGCCAAGAAGATGCGCCAACTCTGCCCCTTTTTCAAGACCGAAAGCAACCCAGAATTGATACGCCATCTCGAAACCTTCCTCAATTCCATGGATGTCACTTCTTTCCCAGAACTCCCGTTTATTCTTAACCATGTGAGCTGCTTTGTCGAGGAAAACCTCTTTCAGCGGCAAGTCGAGGCAAACTTTAATCCGGGGCCAATGTTTTTTAATCAACCCGATGTCACCAGTCCAACAGTAATATTCCCAGATTGCATACCCCAATGTTCCGTTTTGATTGAGTTCCGTATACTCGTAGCCAAAGGTCCGGCTCGACTCGATCGTCCGGCCGTCGGGAGCGATCCCTGTTCTGAGACCGCGCTCAACCACTGATCTTGCTTCGTCCACAAATCCGCTTCGCAACAAACCTACGGCGGCCAGCATGTGGTCAATCATCCACTCCATGTTGTACATCCATATTCCCGCATCCATGCGACAGTCTTTGGCCAGCACGGCTCTCAAACCTGTCTTCGAAACATTCATGAGATCATCGACGGTCGCATTGCCCGAAACAAAGTTGATTTTGTCGCTCCAGTATTGACTCGTTTGCCTCCACAGTTGTCCGAAGGTCTTCTTTTTCAGAGCGTTTTCTCCACCATCGATGGCATAGACATACGTGGCCGGTTTCTGTCCCCGCGACTGAAGCTTCCCGACAGGAATACGTACCTCGTATCGGCCCGAGACGGCAGAGTTCTTTTCAAGTGCAAAGAGTTTCATTGTCGCGATGCCGAGCGCGTTCGCAGTCTTTTCTTTTTCATCGGTGAATATGCGGTCGAAGATTCCAAAATTCGCATACAGGGAAAGGCTGAGAGTGACGTCGATGATCCTTTCCGTGAGATTTCTCATTTGAACTCGGCGGAAAATCAAGGCGCCCTCGCTTGGAGAGAAGAATTCCTCTTCGATTTCGCACGGCCCCGCGTTCCAAACGAGTGAGACCATCGGGACACGATCGACGTATTTCCATCGAACAGTCTTAAAGTTATCAGGAGCAACCGAATATCCCTTGACCCCGTGGAACATTCCGGTTTTCGCGTCAGCAGGTTCTCCAGGATCGTCAACAAGTACTCCAACCTTTGTCGCGGAGAATCCTCTTTCCGGATGATACAAGTATGTACTCCACTTCCGGGAGAACCTGGAAGGATTCATGATCGTGAATCCAAGGAAGGTCGTCTGGGGGTCGTCCGGCGAGTGCTGGACAGCTCCCATGATTTCACCGTTGCCGAAATAGAAATACTCAATTCCTGGCACATATGTCAGAAAATCGGGATGGAGCCGCTGTTGGACGTTTTGTTTATCGTCCGGCGCAGTGGATTCGAATCCGTCTCCGCGAAGGCTACCAGGGAGAACTCCGAAAACCGGTGATCCGGCAACAAAAGCTCCGAAGGATGGAGTCTTCAGAAAATCTCTTCGTCTCATAACAGGAATCCTTCAGCGATACACAACCTCGACAACAGCTTTCTTCTTCAACAGGAAAGTTGCGTCGACGTATCGGCTGCTTTCAATGTTTGTATTTGTGAAATTCACGGTTTTCTTATTGACGCGGACAGAAGCCGCGGCCGTGCGTGGTGGAAGGAGAAGATGCAAACGAATCTCAGCCCTTCCATTCAATTCAAGCTCCATGGTTCTTTTCGATGCGGCATGATGATACGAATATGCAAACGACGCATCTGACGGGCCGTAGACGCACTGAACTTGAACTTCGTCTCTGCCGGCCGCCTGCCATCGGGGGGAAAGCCTGACACGTTGGTATAACTTGTGCATGTCTTCGACTCCCGCTAATCCCTCTATGAGCGCATACAGCATTGCGGAAGAACCCCATCCATCCGTCGGAGACGCGTCCGGACTTGTGCTCGTCTCGATGGTCGCATGCCGGCCGTCGGGAAAATACCAGAGGTAGCTTTCATTGTTTCGTGTCAACTCTTCGTACTTGAGCAGCTGTTGCACCCCGTATGCCTCAAAACCATGTTCAAGCGCTGCACGTGTCAGCTCACCCCCGACGAGCGGCATAATGCCTCCGTTACAGTACATTCCCTGCACAAGCTTTTCATCACCAAACATTCCCCCGGGAAACGGGGGATCAATGCTGAACCACTCCGCAAAGGCTTTGGATGAACTCCCTCTGCTTCGGTATTCGTTTATGATCGACACTGCGATTTCGTGGGTCGACATTCCGCGGTTGATATCCATCGGATTGCTGAGGCTCAGCTGCTCGCGTTCATCCACCCCCTCGATTTTCACCGGCACAAGGTGCACGTGATGGGCGTAGAATCGACCGTTGAAACAGAGCTTATTGGCTCGCCTGCGAAAGGCGTCGGCAAAACTCCTCCAGTATTTCGCTCGTTTCCTGTTTTTCAGATGCTCATAGAATTTGCTCATCTGAATGAACGATTCGTAATAACCGGAGTTATCTCCATGC
>JANOGR010000318.1:0-5861 GCA_031406095.1 Ignavibacteriales bacterium | reverse complement strand
GCGGATCGAATGTTCTCCATTTCAGACTCTTTGGCAACGTATCGCATTTGGTCGACCGCTTTATCCAGGTCGGTGATCGAAAACGGAATGTCGGACCAGCGAATGCTGAACAAGCGTGATGTCGATGCCTTCAGTGTGGGTTTCGAGGCAAGGGTTCCGGTCGGCTGCACTTCCATCGTGACCATGTAGGCCCCGATGGGGAGACTCAGGTTCTCGACTTTGAAGAACGATTGCGTCTTCGCGCCAACCGAAGCCTGGGTTTCCTCCCGCTGGTAGACCTGTGCTTTCTTGGAATCGAAAACACGGCACACGAGGCTGATGGAATCCGAAGGGACTTCGGAATACACTTCAAAGAAGAGGAAAAAACCGTCGGCAAGATGTCCGACATTGCCGGAAATATTGGGTACAATTTTCCGCTTCTCTCCATCCGTCGTCACCCTGTTCACCAGCATGATATCGCTGACGCTGACCGAGTCCTTTCCGAAATCGGTCACGAGCAGCGAGCGGCGGAGCTGCGCATTGCGACGCGAATCCTGATCCTGCATATTGACCACAAATTCGTATTCGCCCGCCTCCAGGTCAATCCCGCGCTGCGTGAGACTATACTGTCGGCTTGACACGGTCTGCGTAAAATCCTTTTCCCGAACCTCCACGGTCCAGGATCGATCCTGAGCAAGCTTGCGGTCCGGTGCATAAACGGCCAACGTGACGTCATACCGCGCAACGTACTGCTCCCCATCTTTCACAAACCTGAGTTCCTCGTACGGAACCTGCAAGTACACGTCAACGCGTGATTTAGACTTTTGTTCGGATGAAAAACTGATCGCGTCAAAAAAGAACGTGGGAATCGCATCGAGATTTGGTCGAGTCTGATTCTGAGCTTTCAATACGACCGGGTGCATCAGCGACAACAGAGATATTGCAAGAACGAATGTTCGACGCTTTGTTGTCTTACTCATTGATGTTAGGCAAAAAATAAAACGGCTGTTGATATAGAAGCACATATCGCCCCTCTGGGGCTTGATGACTGTTTTGATATTATCCTACAAATGCCAAGGGCATCCCTTCGGGACATAACGCTCCTGACGGAGCTTTGGAAATTGGCATTATTTCTACCAAAATAGATAGGTTTATAGTCCCAGAGGGACGAAATGTTTGTAGAACGAATGACCCATCTGTATTCAAGCTCCGTAGGAGCGACATAAAAATCGATTCAATCATGCATTTGCGTAACTCATGAGTGCCTCTGCGATAGCTTGCGCATGGTGGGCAGGCACGTTATGATTCGTGAACCGCCTCCGCGTACAAATCATACTCCACCGCATCAACAATCCTGACATCGGAAAAATTTCCCACGATGGACTTCCCGTTGTTTCTCACAAACACTTCCTGGTCGATTTCCGGCGCATCCCATTCCGTCCGTCCCACAGCATAACCGTCTTCTGTCCGGTCGACGAGAATACGAAGTTTCTTCCCCATGAGAGACTTGTTCCGTTTTTCCGAAATCTCCATTTGCAATTCCATAATAGCTTTCTTCCTTTCCTCCTTCGCATCGGCAGGAACAGGATCGCCAAGAATATGAGCTGTCGTTCCATCTTCCTGGGAATACGTAAAAACTCCCAGACGGTGGAACTGCATGTCCTTCACAAAGTCGTAGAGAAGATTAAAGTCTTTGTCGGTTTCATTCGGATATCCCACAATGAGCGTCGTTCTCATGGCGACGTCCGGAATCCTGGTCTTGATCGTCGCGATCAATTCCCGTGTCGCCCGGTTGGTGATTCCGCGTCTCATCGATTTGAGAACATCATCCGAAGCATGCTGAACCGGCATGTCGAGATACCGGCATATCTTCGGGTTTTCCTGCATCGCATCGAGAACCTCAAGAGGAAACTTCGAAGGATAGGCGTACATCAGGCGTATCCATTCGATGCCGTCGACGGAACTCAGTTCGCCAAGCAGCTCGGGCAACCGGCGTTTGCCATACAGGTCGATCCCATAATAGGTTGAGTCCTGGGCGATCACGATGAGTTCTTTGACTCCCCGGGCGGCGAGAGAACGTGCCTCGGAAAGAACCTCCTCGAGAGGTTTTGACCGGTGAAGCCCGCGCATCAGCGGTATGGCGCAGAATGAGCAGGGATGGTCGCAGCCTTCAGAGATTTTCAGGTAGGCGAAATGCGAAGGAGTCGTAAGGGAGCGCTCGCCAAGGAGTTCGCGTTTGAAATCGACTCCAAGTTCAACCAGGACTTCTGTAATCTTGTTTGAGCCGACATAAGCATCGACGTCGGGGATCTCGATTGCCAATTCCTTTGAGTACCGTTCCGACAAGCATCCCATCACAACCACCTTCTTGAGTCGGCCCTTGTTTTTCAGCTCCACAGCTTCGATGATGGCGTCAATCGACTCCTGCTTCGCCGCATCGATGAAGCCGCAGGTATTGATCACTGCGACGTCTGCATGCCGGACGTCGTCTACGACAGTCGCATTCGCCAGCTTGAGCTGTCCGAGAAGAACTTCGCTGTCGACCACGTTCTTTGCGCAACCCAGCGTTATGACGCTTATTTTCGGGCCTTTTTCTTCCATTCGAGCTCTATGAGAGAACAACAAAATCTATGTAAAGATACGCAATGGGCGCCAGAAATACCAAACTGTCGAACCTGTCGTACACACCTCCGTGACCCGGGATAATTGCCGATGAGTCTTTCACGCCCGCGTCCCGTTTGAACCTGGATTCCACGAGGTCGCCGATCTGTCCAAAAACGCCGACGAAAACTCCGAGAACCACTGCGTGATGGAGTGCCAAGTAGGCGAGAACGGTTTGCTGTGCAATCACCATTGTCACGACAGCAAATACGAATCCAAATACGGATCCCTCCCATGTCTTACCCGGACTCACCCGCTCAAACAGCTTATGCTTGCCGAAGGCCACTCCGCCAAAATACGCCGCTGTATCGCAAATCCAAATCGAGGCCAGCAGTGAAATAACAGTGCATCCTCCCCACAGATTGATCTGGCTGAGTTGAATTTCACCGGCAACAGCTGAAGAGAAAAACTTGTATACCGGGAAGCCATACGGGAACACTTCGCGAATTCCGATGAACGTCCCTAAAAACACCGAGATGCCGGCGACTCCGAACACCGTCACTGCAACATTCAGCGTCGGCGAGCCCTTGTCTCGAAAGAGCTCAATCAGAAGAACGAAAAGCGTAAACACCACAAGAACGACGAGCAGGAACTGCAGCTGTGAAAACATGGAGATCCGTATTCCCATATCGACAAGCTGTTTGTAAAGATCAAGCTGAAGTCGCTCGTACACGAAGGCGACATTCACCAGGACTCCGAAGAGAATCCCCGTCCCGACGAGTGGAAAAACGCCTTTGCGTTCCGCCAGCTTGTAAAACTCGAACAGAGAAAAGGAAGAAATCAATGCCACAAAAGCAAAAAACCAATAGCCTCCCAGTAAGGCAAGAAGGACGATCACGGGGATGGCAACCGCAGCGACGGCTATTCTTGTTGGCAGGGAGGAGAATTTGCCTGGAGCTTTGTTCCTTGGTTCAGTCATTTTTTGCGTAGTCCTTGAGGTCCAGTCCATCGATGGTTGATACGGCTTTTTCTGCTTCTTCGCGTTGAACCATCACCCGAACAGGCGCGTGTTGCTGCTTCCAGTATAACGTCAGATGATCCCGGGAGGAAAACACCCGCGTCCGGATGCCGGCGCTTTCCAGATTTCGCTGAAGAGCGTCTGCCTCGAATTCTGAGTCGCAAGCGTACACCGTCGTCCAGTCCGTCAGGATCTTCTGATGTTCCCGGTCGCAGAGGACTGCCTTGTCGATGCTGAGGGCGCAATCGCCGCACAAGGGCTTTCCACACACAGCGCAAGCGCCGACAGCCTGCTGTCCGGGATGGTTTTCACATTCAATGGCGGCCCGGTTTGCCGTATTGTTTGTCATGACTGGACACCTTAGCTTGTTAGAATAACTCATGTTACCCATTGTGGTAAGAACCTGTATTTATTTCGCCCCTCTGGGGCTTCATTGTTGGCGTTTGTATAGTACTACAAATATCTCGCTCCTAACGGAGCTTTGTAAATCGCCGTTATTTGTGCCAAAAAACATCGGTCATAAGTCCCAGAGGGACGGAATATTTGTAATACAACAATCGCTAACCAGTTTGTAAGTTCCGTAGGAACGACATAAAAATCACTTCAACCACATTGTTGCGTAACATCAAACGGTTACACTTCAGAAATGCCTGCCTTCAGTAGCTCGACGGGACGTCTTCGCGTTAGATAAGTTATGAATTCAAGGGCTTCCTTGCTGAGCGCTTCGTTCGACTTCATGAGACAACTTGCAATTGATCGGTGACACGGATGTACGCCCGGAAGGAATAAAAGAAGAGACCGCCGAATGCCACGGCTTGTGTAACGGCTGCGAGCGCTTCCGAAATGCCGAATTCTGTCGTTGTCAGCTTCGTTTCAAACCCCATTCCGAGGTACACCGCAACGACGGCCGCAAGGTTGTTCAGGAAATGTGCCGTGATCGGCAGTGCAATGCTTTTCGACCTCAGCCTGAGAAAACCCATGTAACACCCGATACAAATGAGAGGAACGGCGTTGAACGGGTCAAGATGAAACAAACCAAAGATGATCCCGGTGACAAGCACTGCCACAATCGGCTTGAACACTTTCTCGAAAGTCCGTTGAACCACACCGCGGAACATCATTTCTTCGACGAACGCAGGCACGACAGCGGCGACCAGAATAACGATAACCAGTTCTGACCCGCTCTCAGCCTTCACAACGGTTTTCAACATTGACCGGTACATTTCACGCATCGGGTCGAAGAGTTTCCGCAACGCGCCTGGAACAGGGATCAAGTCCTGAAGGAACATGTACACTTCGAGAAGCTGCTGAAGTGAAATGAGTCCGATCAGCATAAAGCCGACTTCGCGAGCGGAGGGTATCCTCCACCAGAAGACATCCCCGAAGCGGTTGCTCAGAAGTTTCGCAAAAACCAGAGTGGGCACGAGAATGAAGAACAACTGACCTACCGTCGTAATCCAGCGAACCGTTGCCACATTTTCCCGTGTGATTTTTGACCCCACGGCTAGAAACGCAATGATCCCGCCCCCGACATGATACAACGCAAAAATGAAACCCAGGCTGACACCGGCGAAGACGAATGGATGGATGTTGAACCGATCGACGATGGACCGGGGCGCGGGAGCCGTCGGATTCATGCGCGACGGGAGAGCTTCAACTTTACCATGGCGGCCAGCAGCGGGATCATGATTTCATGGTGTCCCGTAAAATTGTATCCGCGACCGCTTTTCTGCGTGGGGCGTTCCACGATATTCACCTGCGGCCTGTAGTGCCGAATCATGTCGAAGTTGGCCGTTGAGAAACCGCGCGCTTTAAACCCGAGGTTTCGGGCGACGGTGAGCGCTTTCAAAAATACTTCCGGCAAGATCACGGCAGAGCCAATATTGAGCACCACCCCTCCGTTCTTCAACTCTTTCACACTGTTCGCCAGGATCTTGAAGTCGCGAAAACTCAGCTCTCCCGTCGCCGCTCCGTCCATGGTCGGCTGCTGGTGCACGATGTCTGTTCCAATGGCGGCATGGACCGTCACCGGGGTACCCGACTCGTAACACGTGACGAGAATGCTGATACTCCGTTGCTTCGCCCTTAATGCAATAAGCTTTTTGGCGAGAGCTTCTCCGTAACCTTCTGCGGGTTCGGAAAAACCTTTCACGAGAGCTTTGTTGATAAAATCCCCCGTCTCTTTCGACATCCCAAATGTCCCGTCGAGGAGATTCACGGCGACATCCTCGGAGGTTTGACCCCACATCGCTGTTTCGACGTC
>JANOGR010000250.1:0-10150 GCA_031406095.1 Ignavibacteriales bacterium | reverse complement strand
CATGGGCTTTCAAGAGTTCGATCGGCGCCGTGGCGCTCATTTCGGATGAAATCACGCTCTTGAGATACTCTTCCACGCCGATTTCATTGATGGCGGTCAGCCCATTATTATCCCGCACAACATGCAGGTTTCCTTGAAATGCCTGCTTTTCCTTACGCTCCCAGTGGAAATGAACTCCAATTGTGACATCGTGGAGGACGAAACTTGCTGTGTCATGTGGCCGGCTGACAATTTCTTTCTGCCTTGGGAATTTCAGACCTTTACTGTCCTGGAACGAAATCCCCTCCCCGTCTACATCCATTCGAAACAGCCCATCAACAGACAACGATTCGTTCAACTCGAATGTTCCCTGGAATTCGCCGGATATTTGCTGCTGGTTCTCGAAGATACCTACTCGTATAACCGGTTCTCGCGAAATCATGACTGCATCATCCTCACAATTTCTTCCACGCGATTGCCTTCAAGGGATACTTCCTGGAAAATCTCCTGAATGAAGTCCGCTCTCAGTCCGCGAAAATCCTTTTCCACCGGCGTCACAATGAAACCTCCCATGTCAACCGCCGCGGGGCTGACAAGCACCCGTTCATCGCCTTCCTTGAAAAACACTGCGGGCCTGTGCTTCGCCCGTGGAAAAAGAACCACCCGCCAGACAAGCTCACGATACGAACAGATCATGTTCAACAGCGGCTCTTCGGAAATCCTGAGATTGTTTTTCCACGCGCCAAACAACTTGCGAAGTGCTCCGGACAATTGATCCCTGTTCGTGGACTCGAATACCAGCGTCGAACGGCCATAACGTTTCAGGCTTAGCAGCGCAACTTCAGCTGATTTCTGCAACACATGTCGTCTCCGGGCGTCGGTCACATCGATTTCCACAGGAATCGCGTTTCTTGTGCTTGCCTGGAAATGCAAATGATCCGGTGCCGAGGCCCCGCATTTCGGACCGTTGTAAAACACCGAGCACTTCGGCCCTAAATCTCTCGCAAGGTCCAGGAACACTTCAAGAGCCGGATCGATAGCCTGAGGAACATGCTTTACATGAGAAATTGTAAGATGAGTTGGAAAGATTGGAGCAGGGTTGCAGAGAATCAAAAAGTCTTTTTGATAAAGAATCCCCTGTTGTGCTGTCGGGAGGTTCTCAACACACAAGAAGCATTTGCGCTCCCGAATGCTTGATTCATCGACCTTTGCAGCGGTGCTTACAATTCGCTGCGGGTTCCACTGCAGTTGAACTGAAAAACCATCGCATTCGACTGCGCGAACCCGGGCTGATCCAAGGGCAGAAATGCCGTCCGCCAGCAGCCGCCAGGTTTTTTGCTGCTGCTCATGGAGCTCACCGACGAGTGCAGGGAGGAAATGCTGCGGTGGATCGTAGGCCGCCTGGATTTTCTTGTCAAGCAAATGGAATCAGGCTCATTTTTTCTTTTTCGACCTTGACTTGGCGGCCTTCTCGATAGAAGAAACCGGCACATGGCCGATCAGATGCGGTACCGTTGTCTTGCCCATGGTGAACGGCTTCTCTTCGGAGACATGAAACCCGATTTTCTTGTACCAGTCGACCGCCTGTTGATTCTGCGTCATGACGCCGAGCCAAACGCTTTCCAGGCTTCTTTTTTTTGCCTCCTGCGCGGCCTTCAACATCAGCTGCGTTCCAAGCCCTAAGCCATGTCGTTCCGGCAAGATATAAAGAGACGCGACATATTCACGCTTTTCTTCGGTGTTGAAATAGGTTCGCTCAAAGCCAGCTATCTCGCCGTCAACCTCGGCGATGAAACAGGCAACGTTCGGGTTTGCCATTTGTTGTTCAAGCGCTTCGACGCTGTAATTCTCGTCGAAGAAGCCGTGTAAGTCTTCTTCGGGTATAAACGGCCCGTAGGTCGCCTGCCAGGTGTTCCAGATGACGTGTCGGACTTCAAGCAAGTCATCAGCCTTCAATGGTCGAATCGAAATGTTCATTTCTTTTTTCTGCGATTCATGGCCTGTCGGGCAAGGATTTCCATCGTTCGAACCTTGTCTTTGTACAAGTCATTCTTGTTCGACTTTTCGATCGTCAGCGCCGCGTCCGTGTTTCCCTCCCACCGGCGGCAGAGGTACAGGGGCTCGTAAATCCGACCGATTTGATAATCGCGTGATAAATGGAGGGCAACGGCGTAGTCTTCCCCGTAACTCACGTTTGGCAGCAATACCTGGCGCAAAAGGGCAGTCTGGAATGCCCTGGGTGCCCCGAGGCCGTTGATTCTTAGTGCGTTGTTTCGGCCGTTCCCGGGCGTCCATTCCTTATGGTCGATGACTCCGGGAGGTATTTCCTGGAGCTCCTTGTTGACAAGCTTGTACGAACCGATGACCATCGCATAATCGCCGCCGCGAAATTCATCGACAATCTTCTGGAGAGTGGCCGGGCTGTTGTAGATATCGTCGGAATCAAGTTGTATCGCATATCGTCCGCAATGTTCCGACAACACAGCTTCGTTCCAACAGCCTCCGATCCCAAGGTCCTTGCGCGAAGGAATCAATTGCTTCAGGGGAGGATTCTTTTCGCAGAGCTCGGAGAGAATCTTCGTCGTCCGGTCAGTCGAATGATTGTCTACCACGATGACATTAAAGGAAAAATCGGCCTTCTGAGAAAGAACGCTTTGTACGGCATCGCCAACTGTTTTCTCCCGGTTTCTGACAGGTATGATGACACTCGCTTCCACCGGATACGAGACAGCAGATTTCGGAACCTTTTTGAAATTCGGCTTGAGGTAGGCGTCTATATTCTTTAGATGTTTCGTAAACACTGCTTCCATCTCTTTCTGAACTGCCTGATTCCTCGGATCCACATAGTCGAACTGCTTCTCCCCGGATTTTCTCAAATCCGTTTCGCCTTTTGTGTAAAGGAATTCGGGCACGTGCATCACATGATGATCGATGGAAACTTTCAGCCTGAGGTCGTACCATCCGGCCCATCTGACTTTTTCTATCCTTCCATACCGATTGATTGCCTTTTTGATTGCCCGGGACGAGTACATGGTCATCCCGCCAAAATCAAACCCATCCCTCACACTCCCCAGCTGGTAATCTATGGTCGGATGTTCATACCTCGTTCCACTTTTCATCTCATGGAAATCGGAATAGACAATGCCCGACCCGGTTTGCTTAGCGACCTGGAGCAGCCGTGATAAAGAAGTCCGGCCCAAATCCAATTCCTCAGCCTGAGTGAGAACAACAGAAAAATCGGTTTTTACTTTGTTCAGCACATTGTTGATTCCTTGCCCGGATGAGAAACCGTCGGTTGGGACGGACACATACTTCGGGTGATCGGAATCAAACGGACCGTCATCTAAAACGTAGATTTTTTCCACCAAGGGTGAATCAACAAACTGCTGGAGGGACGATCGGCTGATAGCGGGGGTGATAAGAGAAATGGGATTCATCGTTGACTCTGGGCGGCGTCAAGAGCCATCAGAACTGCCCCGTAGGCCGGAGGCGAAAGTGGCTGTGTGATGGATATGTGGGGTGAAGCCGACGCTATTTTCTTTCTCAGCGCATTCGCCAGGACATTTTCCGTCGAGAGAAGCGTACCGATGAATGCCAGAGGGATTGACTTGCCCCCCATTTTGAGGGCAATTGCCCGTACATGCTCGGTAAGCTCTGAGGCGGCCCGGTCAACAATCTGCTCGCAGACTGAATCGTGCGTGGAAGCTGTTTCGATCACGATGGGCGCCAATGAGGCAAGGTCAAAGTTGTCCCGATAGACGGCGGCGATGATGCTCTCTTGATCCTTCAAGCCGATTTTTTCGGCCACAAGTTTGGTGAGGTTTGTTTGCTGGCCTCGTCCGTCGAGTTCTCTGGTAACGGCATTCAAGCCATCTCTGCCAATCGCATACCCGCCTCCTTCATCACCGATCGTTCTGCCCCATCCGCCTGCCCGATGAATTGCTCCTTGCGCGTCTTTGCCGAACGTGATGGATCCGGTTCCAGCAATGAGGATGATTCCAGGTTTTCCTTTGAATGCACCTTCGAGGGCAACTCTGGCGTCACTTTCAATCCGAATATTCTCGAGGTTCGCACCTCGCTTCCTGGAAAGAGATCGAAATGCCTCCCGCATTCTTTCCTGGTCCGAGAGCCTTCCTGCGCCCGTCAGCCCGGCAAGGACGCATGCGATGTCCTCAAACTCGCAGCCGACCTTGCGACAACATTCCTGCACCAGAGCAAACAACACCTCGGAGGCGTTTTCTACGCCGATCATTTGAAAATTCGATGCTGTTCCTTTCGCTTCCCCTGCGAAAGTACCGTGGAGGTCGGCGATGATCGCAGCTGTTTTCGTTCCGCCCCCGTCGAGTCCGACGACGTATCGGTTTTTCGTTGCCATTGCAGTGCGAGATAATAGTGGGAAATGGAGGAAATTGCAACCGTTTGCGAATCGATGGCGAACGTTGCATCTCTCTTTTCATTCAACGAATTTTTTGATATACTTGAGAAATTTCGGGAGCTATTTTCTGATGTTCCGTGTTGTATTCTTCGCAAGACTGCTCTCCCACAATAAAACAGGAAACTCGATGAAACGCTTTCTCACCCTCGGTATCGTTCTTCTTTACGCGTCCGGGACCCTCTTCTCCTTCCAGGCAAAACAAAAAGCTCCCAATTTTTCATTGAAAACCGCGAAGGGCACCAGCCTTCAACTGTCGAAACTCAAAGGAAAAGTGGTTCTTGTGAACTTCTGGGCAACCTGGTGCGGACCATGCCGCGAGGAGATTCCCGGATTTCTTGAGCTCTACGGCAAATACAAGTCCCGGGGGCTCGAAATTGTCGGCATTTCATTGGATGAAAACGGATGGGAGGACATCAACCCGTTCGTCGAGAAATTCAAGATCACGTATCCAATTGTCCTGGGAAACGAAAAAGTGGCAAAAGACTACGGAGACATCTACGGGCTTCCGACTTCTTTCGTGATAGATAAGAAGGGATTCATCGTGGACAAGCATGTCGGTTATCTCACCAAGGAACTTCTCGAAGAAAAAATCAAAGACCTGTTCTAGGATGAAGAATTTTTCCGTTTCGCTCCTTCTCTGTTGCCTCTTCATCTTTGCGACAAGCCCTGCACAGGATGATTCCGGCCTCCCACGATCCAGCGCCCATAACGTCAAGGTTTCGCACAAGCTTTCTGTCGACAGAGTCGCGAAAGGCTCAACGTTTCAAATCGCGCTGGTTCTCGATATTGCGAAGGGATGGCATATCAACTCGCATCGGCCGACGACTCAATACCTCATCCCCACGGATGTTCAGTTGGAGCCCAGGGAAGGATATATTGTCACCGATATCAAGTATCCGAAGGGAACGCTGCAAAAACTCGGATTCTCCGACCAGCCGCTGGATGTCTACGAAGGAACCGTTACCATTTTTGTGTCCGTGAAAGTCTCCGAAACACTCGCATCCGACGGCGACACAGTGAGAGGAAAACTCCGCGTGCAGTCATGCGACGACAAGGTGTGTCTTGCGCCTTCGTCGATAAGCCTTGCGATCCCTTTTGCTTTGACAGACGCCGGTGCGGCAATACAATCCGTCAACGAAGAAACTTTCAGAGCTTATAAAGTCGGAGAATTCCAAACTGACGTGCAGCCGCAAAACGAACTCGCCGCTCTCTTCGAAACCGAAGGTTCTTTTGTGGCTTTCCTCGCAATTTTTGTCATTGGACTGGCTTTGAACATGACCCCGTGTGTGTATCCGATGCTTTCTGTGACGGTATCTCTTTTCGGCACTCAGACCGAGTCAAACCCCATCCGGGCATTTTCCAGGGCAGTCGTGTATGTACTCGGTATTGCCACAATGTATAGCGTGCTCGGCATGACGGCTGCGCTGGGCGGAGGATTGTTCGGCAGCTGGCTGCAGAGCCCATGGGTGTTAGGCGGTATTGGTGCACTCATGTTTGGATTGGCACTCAGCTCGTTCGGTCTCTATCAGATTCAAATGCCCTACTGGCTCACCAGCAGGCTTGGCGGCGCCTCGACCACGGGGATGCTCGGCCTGTATTTTTCGGGACTCGTCGTCGGCGTGTTTGCAGCTCCGTGCATCGGCCCGCCGGTGATTGCCCTTCTCACGTTCGTCGGCTTCAAAGGGGATCCATTGTTTGGTTTTTGGGCCTTCTTTGTGTTATCCGTCGGACTCGGGTTTCCATATTTGATTCTCGGCACGTTCTCAGGGCTTCTGAAGAAAATCCCGCGTTCGGGCGATTGGCTCACGTGGGTGGAAAAGGTCTTTGGCGTCGTGCTGACAGGAGGAGCCCTGTTCTACTTTAGTCTCGCCGTCCTGCCTAAGCTTGCCGTGTATATCATTCCGGTGGTCTTGGTCGTAGGCGGGGTTTATCTCGGATTCCTCGAGCCCTCGGGCAAAACGAAGAAAGTGATGCACGAAATGAAGCTGGGGTTTGGAATCATCGCCATCATGTTCGGAATTTACACTTTCAGTCGCTTGCAGGAAGAGAGCATCTCGTGGGAGCCGTATTCAGAAAAGAAACTTGAGATCGCCCGGGAAAACAGCCAGCCGGTGATCATGGATTTTTATGCTGACTGGTGCATACCGTGCCTTGAACTCGACCGGAAGACCTTTGTCGATCGCGAAGTTATCCGGGCCACGAAGGAATTCCTGCGTGTGAAAGTCGATTTGACCCGGTTCGATTCTCCCGAATCCGAGTCCCTCCGAAAAAAATACAGCATTGCCGGAGTTCCGACCATCGTATTTCTGCGCCCGGACGGCACTGAGGAACTCAGCTCACGCGTCATCGGCTATCTCCCACCTGAAGAGTTTTTGAAGCACATCAAGCCGCTGGTCGAATCTGACTGATTTCGGCCCCGAACAAGGCGCGACCTTTCGTAAAGTTATAGGAAATTGGTTTGCTAGCAGTCTTACAACATAATCGACATTCATTGAATGCAGACCCGTCGATGTTAATCTTTAGGTTGCTGTTTGAATATAGGAGGAATTCGTGATTCTCATTTGGGCTGGTTTCTTGGGATTCGTCCTTGCGTTGCTCGCGCTCGACCTCGGCGTATTACACCGCAAAGCCCACATAGTATCCATGAAAGAGGCGCTTCTGATGTCTGCCTTGTGGATCACCTTGGGCCTCGCTTTTGCTGTCTTCGTGTATTATGGCTACGAGCACCATTGGCTAGGATTAGGGCTTTCGATCGACTCTGTGGATGATACAATCAACGATGGTCAATCCGCAACGATCAAATACCTCACCGGCTATGTCGTCGAGAAGTCGCTAAGCGTTGATAACATCTTCGTTATTGCAATGGTGTTTGGTTTCTTCGCAGTGCCAGCAATCTACCAGCACAGAGTTCTCTTTTGGGGCATAATTGGCGCATTAGTTATGCGCGCCGTTATGATTGCTGTTGGAACGGCACTTATTGCTGAGTTTCACTGGATTCTCTATGTGTTCGGAGGTTTCCTTATCATCACTGCCCTCAAGATGTTCTTCTTGAAGACAGGGAACACGGACCCGAATCAGAACATCGTTGTAAGAGTGACCCGGAGACTCTTTCCCGTCACATCCCATTATCACGGCGAGCATTTTCTTGTGCGGGCGGGTTCGCCAGCTTCTCAAGAAAGCGAAGTACCGGGCTCACCAATACAACCAGACGAAGCTGTCTCCAAAATCCAACCGGGCACGCTGATGCTCACGCCACTTGCGTTGGCACTCATCATGGTTGAGACAACAGATCTCATCTTTGCGGTTGACTCAATTCCAGCGATCTTTGCAATAACAGCAGACCCCTTTCTCATATTCACCAGCAACGTGTTTGCAATCCTGGGCTTGAGGTCACTCTATTTTGCTCTTGCCGGTATGCTCACGAAGTTCAAATACCTTAAACCAGCCCTGGCTATGGTCCTGCTCGTGGTGGGAGTCAAAATGTTAACGGCGAAATGGTTGAAGGAGGCGCTGGGCGAGTACTTCAATTTCTATCTTCTCGGTGCAGTACTAATGATACTTGCTGTCGGGGTCGCGGGTTCATTTTTGGTCGGTTCGTCGGAAGAGAAGTCCGCCTAATCAGCAAATTCAATGGCCTTCCCGGAGATCGAATCGCAAACCAGCTTCCTATAACAGGCGGCACAATCGACGCTGACTCATTGGTAGAAGGCATAACAACCAGTGACCGCTCAACGCCTTGCTTTGTTGATAGAAAAGCGTGGTGCTCGGCGCTGCGGTGTGCCGCCTAACGATTCCGGTGATAATTGGATAATATTCTCCTTATCGTTTTTGGCATCCTCTCAACGTTTTCTCTTTTGTTTGCGGGGTTATGCCTCTATTTCGCGGTCAAGAATGCAAAGAAAAAAGACAATGAAATCCAAATGGCCTTGTGGTCTTTCGGTGCGCTGGCAGGTTTCACGTTTGCGGGAATGTGCTGGGCATATTTCCTGATTCCGATTCTCATCCACCGGCTGTTCTAATCGGCAGTCCCCATCCGACATGGCATAACCAGCAAATGCAGGAAAAAGACCTGCGAAGGCGCTTATTTGACCTTTCACCGGCTTTTTTGTAGTTTGTCTTCATCATGACGCAGGATCAAACCGACTTTTCAAAGCTCCCTTCCGCGAGGCTGTATTTTAGAATCGGAGACACGATTGTCCGCGAAGGCGACCCGAGCGACGGTTGGTTCGTGTTGTTGACCGGAAAAGTGGGGGTGTTTAAAAGTGATTTCACGGTGGCCGAGATTGCAAAACCCGGCACTGTCATCGGCGAGCTTGGCTTCTTGCTGACCATCCCACGCACTGCAACCCTCATCGCCCAGGAACCCACCCTTCTCCTGCATGTCCGCGTTGGGCTCGACGAGCTGTACGCAAAGCATCCCGAAATCGCCAAGAGAATGATGATGATTGTGGCTGAGCGCCTCGTCAAAACGACTGAGGATTGGCGAGATACTGCTGTACGAGTCGAAGCATACTAGATCGTCTAATTCCGCAGCACTCACACACAACTTCGCGCAGGTAGGATGGCACACTTCCGACTGAGGCATTCGGCTCTCCTCGTTTTGTTTCTGACGCTCGATGTATACGGTGGCGCCTTAGACCCTCTCAAACCGTTTCGCACGGAGAAGGCACCGATCATCGACGGAAAGCTTGACGACGTCCTCTGGCAGCAGGCCCCGGTTGTCAGCGGGTTTAAAACATTTATTCCTGACTTCGGCCGTACGATGCCGGAATCGACACACGCCTACATGGCTTACGACAGCGATAACCTGTATTTCGCATTTTACTGTTTCGACCCCGAGCCATCGGGCATCAAGGCAGAGATGACGGCCCGCGACAACATCCGGCCGCATGATTGGGTATGCATTAATCTCGATTCGTTCAACGACCAGCAATCGCTGTATGCCTTTTATGTAAACCCGTTCGGCATCCAGAGCGATAGCCGGTTTGCCGCGGGAACCGAAGACTTCAGCGTCGACATGGTTTGGAACAGCGCCGGACAGATCACGGAGGACGGTTACATTGTCGAACTCCAGATTCCATTGAAGAGCATCCGGTATTCAAGCAAGAATCCCGTTGAAATGTCTGTCTTTTTCGAGCGGCGGGTTGCGCGGAGGTCGGAACACGCCTCTTTCCCGGAACTGGACCCCAAGAAGGGCTTCGCGTTTCTTACTCAGATGAGTACCCTCGTGTATCCGAACCTGGAGCCGTCGACCTTATTCGAAATCCTTCCTGCAATCACACATAGCCAGAAATTTGCAGCGCCTCAGGGAAATCTGACGCAGGTTGAACGGGTCACCGAGCTCAGTCTCACCGCCAAATACGGCATCACATCAGATCTTATCCTCGACGCAACATACAATCCTGATTTCAGCCAGATTGAAGCCGATGCAGGCCAGGTTGATGTAAACTTACGTTATGGACTTTTCTTCCCCGAAAAACGACCGTTCTTTCTTGAAGGCAGCGAGAACTTTAATCTCTCAGCCTCCGGAACAGTGCAAGTTGTGCATACGAGGACGATTGTCAATCCCCTCTTGGGTCTCAAAGTGAGCGGAAAGGTGGGAGAGAAAAGCAGAATTGCAACGATCTATGCCGTCGATGAACTTCTCACGCCCGAGCCGGGAAGGTCGGGCACGCGGGCTCATTTTCCGATCTTGCGCTACAAGTACGCCCTTGGAGATGAGAGTTATGTCGGCGC
>JANOGR010000130.1:0-2221 GCA_031406095.1 Ignavibacteriales bacterium | reverse complement strand
CATCCCCTTTTTGCAAGCCTCGCAAAACTCCGCACCCTTCACATCGATCTCTTCCACCGATGTTGACGTGTGCATGACGCAGTTGTAATCATGGCAGTGAATCAGTCCGAAGGTGTGGCCCAGTTCATGGACCGATTCCTTGATAAGCCGTTCTTCCAGTAGTCGCGGATTCTCCGGCAGGCCGTACAGTGTTTCGTTGAGACGAAACGTCGAAACCACTGCCACAGTCCCGTCAAGCTGTGCCTCTCCAAACACAAACGTAAGGACGGGGACAAAGAGGTCAACGTCGGTGATGCAGAGGATCTTTCCTGACGCTTCCCGAAAGCGCTCCAGTGCGGCAGAAATGACGACGGTCGAGTTGTACTGATTCCTCCCGAAGTCGAACGCGAACGACGGGTCAAACCCGTTCCCCGGTGTCGTTTCAACGGAGGAATGAAACGCGGCCGCGAGAGAAGAGGCGAGAGGCGGTATCAGCTCGCGATGAACGGGTGCAATCGGAACGAGGAGAATGGGCGGCATCGATCACGGCTTCTTGAATCCGTACTTGGCGATCTTGTTGTACAGCGTCACGCGGTCGATGTCGAGGATTGCTGCGGCATGAGTAATGTTCCACGAGGCTTTGCGAAGAATTTGCTCGATGTGGACCTTTTCCATTGCGGACAGCGTGTCGCTTGCAGGTTTATTCTTGCCGTCTTTTAACTGGAAGGGAATATCCTCAACCCGAATGGCGGGCGGTTTCGCAATGACGAGCGCCCTTTCGATCACATTTTCCAACTCCCGCACATTGCCAGGCCAGTGATATCGCACGAGAAGGTCCATCGCCTCCGGCGAAATTTCAAACAGGGGTTTGTTCATCGTGGCCGCATACTTTTTGACAAAATGCTGCGTCAACTGTGGGATATCGCCTCTATGTTCTCTGAGAGGCGGGATAAAGATCGAGAATACATTCAGACGATAGTAGAGGTCTTCACGGAAAGCGCCATCTTTTACCGCTGCCTCGAGGTCGCGGTTTGTCGCGCAGATTACGCGGAAATCGCTGGAGATCAAATCATTCCCGCCCACTCTCGTGAACTGCTTTGCTTCGATGACGCGAAGGAACTGCACCTGCATTCTTGAGCTGATCGTCCCGATTTCGTCGAGAAAAATTGTGCCGCCGTCGGCCATCTCGAACTTTCCCTTGCGCCGGTATTGTGCTCCCGTAAAGGCGCCGCGCTCATGTCCGAACAACTCGCTTTCAAGCAACGTCTCCGGCACCGCCCCGCAATTGACGGCGATGATCGGGAAAAACTTTCTTGTACAATGTGCGTGAATCGCGCGGGCGATCAACTCTTTGCCCGTGCCGCTTTCACCGCGGATCATTACCGTGGTGTCAGTCTGGGCGACGGTTTTGGCAAGCTCCATCACCTTCTTCATCTGCGGGCTATCCCCGATGAGCATGTCCGCCTGCGCCAATTCCGAAATATGTTCACGCAATCGGAAGTTCTCGTCGTCCAGTTTCCTTTGTTTGAGGGCGTTTTTCACAACATGCGTTAAGTGGTCCGGGTCCACAGGCTTCGTCACATAGTCGAAGGCGCCTTCCTTCAGCGCCTGTACTGCGCTTTCCACAGATGCAAACGCCGTGATCATGATGATGGCTGCGTTCCGGTCGATCGTCTTGATTTGCTTTTGAAGTTCCAGACCGCTCATGCCGGGCATCTTGATATCGAGAAGAATAATATCCCACGGCCCTTTGCTCATCAACTTAAGGGCGCTCGCCCCGTCGCAAGCAGCTTCCACCCGATACCCGTCCTGCAGGAACCATTTGGATAACGAATCACGAACCACAGGCTCGTCATCCACAACGAGCATGCTTGGTTTGCCGTTCGAATTATTCATGACTCTCTCCCTAAGAATGAAACTTGGTGCGCCGGTTGATTCGCCGGCTGCCGGGGCAATCGAATGCTGAGTGTTGTTCCCGTGGTTATCTGTGAACGGATTTCGACCGTGCCGCCATGCCGCTTGACGATGCCGTAGACAACGGCCAAGCCGAGTCCCGTCCCCTTTCCGTCGTGTTTGGTCGTGAAGAAAGGCTCAAATACGTGCGGAAGGTCTTCGGTGCGAATACCGACGCCCATATCGGCAATGTCGATCCGGATCATGGTTGACTGATCCTCGGGCATGACTGAGATCGTGAGAACTCCGCCGTCCGGCATGGCTTCCACGGAGTTGATTTCAACGGCCA
>JANOGR010000029.1:0-15219 GCA_031406095.1 Ignavibacteriales bacterium | reverse complement strand
TGACCGTTGAGCGCGAGGGAGGCTGCTCTCTTTATGCGAACGTCGATCGTGAGATCCTTTCCGGGGATTTTACAAAACTCGGACCCGAAGTCATGCTCTCGGGAATTGCTCTTTCCCTGACGGAATCAGTCTTACCGGAGGAGTCCCGCGCAAAAAGTAGACGAGTTTCAGCTTCGGCCCGACGCGGAATTTCAAAACAAAAGACCTAATGCACGTGGTCAGAACGAATCATTCCTCTCTCCGTTTTTCGACGATGGAAACTTTTAGGGCCATCAACAGCGTTCTACGGGGGGAAAGAAGAAGAGGAATTTCGATCTCCGTTGTTTTTACCCATCACCGGTTCATCAGGAAGCTCAACAGGGCGTTTCTTGGCCATGATTATTCGACTGATGTGATCGCGTTTGCAACTGATGCCGACTCGGGCATCGATGGTGAGCTGTACGTCAACCTGGACAAAGCCAGAAGTCAAGCGCGCCAGTATCGGGTTTCATTCTGGAACGAGACAAAACGACTCTTGATTCACGGAACGCTTCATCTGTTGGGTTACAGCGACAAAACGACGAAGCAAAGGAATTCCATGGTGGCGAAGGAGAATCATTATTTATCTCTCTTGGAGGAACGATAGAGCATGCAGGAGCGGATCGTAGAGATCATCCTTTTCCTTGTGAACGAGCTGAAATCGAACAAGCAGTTGAGCGAGGTCGACGTTTCCATGTTGACAAACAGCGGCTACACGCAAAGCGAAATCTCGACAGCATTTTCCTGGGTCTTTGAACGGATGTCGGTAGGTCAGCAAGTTATACCCCCTGGGAAAAGCGGCGAATTGTCCAATCGCATTTTGAACGACGCCGAGAGGCTCGTCATGAACTCCGAGGCGTTTGGTTATCTTCTGCAATGTCATGAGTTGGGACTCATCACGAATTCGGACATTGAACTCATCATCGAAAGGATCATGGGGGCCGGGTTTGCGTCTGTGGGAATTCCCGAGGTGAAGTCGTTTATCGCAGGAATTCTTTTCGACCCGAGCAGCGGCAGTGGAGGACACATGTCCTTAGGGTCGAATGACACGATTCATTAAAGAAATGGAAAAATGGAAACATCATTTGTCATAGTGGAATCGCCCTCAAAAGCGAAAACCATCAACAAGTATCTCGGAAAAGGGTACGTGGTGGAGGCCTCGGTCGGTCACATCAAGAATCTCCCCAAGAGCAAATTAAGCGTCGATATTGATAACGGCTTTGACGTGGTGTATGAAACCATTGAAGGCAAAGAGGACGTCATCGAGAAGCTCCGGGCGAAGGCGGCAAAAGCGAAGACTGTTTACATCGCAACAGACCCGGACCGGGAGGGAGAAGCCATTGCCGCGCACATCGCAGATGTCATACGCGACGTAAATA
Organism: Ignavibacteriales bacterium; assembly: GCA_031406095.1. Classification (GTDB taxonomy): domain Bacteria; phylum Bacteroidota; class Ignavibacteria; order UBA10030; family UBA10030; genus JANOGR01. Next base: position 13,822 of record JANOGR010000029.1, on the reverse strand, counting down.
AAAATGTCAAACGGGTGCTGTTCCATGAGATCACCGCCGAGGGCGTCCGGGATGGCATGGCACACCCCAAGAAGATTGACCGGCACCTCGTAATGTCTCAACAGGCCCGGCGTGCCATGGACCGGATCGTTGGCTACAAGGTGAGTCCGTTTGTGTGGAAAACGATTTACTATGGACTCTCAGCAGGTCGTGTTCAGTCTGTTGCCTTGCGGCTGATTTGTGAAAGAGAAAAGGGAATCAAATCATTCGTCCCGGTTGAATACTGGTCTATCACCGGGGACTTCCAAACGACCTCGGGTGAGTCTTTCCTTGCGAAACTGGCGAAAATCTCCGGCAGCGATCCAAAGATTGCAGATGAGACAACTGCGCGGGGGTATGTCGCGGATATTCAGAAGCATCAATTCGAGATAAAGTCTGTTGACCGGAAACCCGTCAAACGGAATCCCCCCGCTCCTTTTATTACGAGTACTTTGCAACAGGAGGCGGCCAGGAGACTTCGTTTTTCTTCAAAGCGAACGATGATGCTTGCCCAGAAGCTCTATGAGGGCCAGGAACTTGGAGAGGAAGGGCTGACCGGGCTTATCACCTACATGAGGACGGATTCCACGCGGCTCAACGGAGAGGCCGTTTCCCATGTCCGGGAGTATATTTATGAGAACTACGGGAAGGAATATGTCCCGAAGGAGCCCCGATTGTACAAGAAGGGCAAAGCATCACAGGATGCCCACGAGGCAATCAGGCCGACATCTGTCAAGTTCTCGCCAAAAGTCGTGAAGAAATACCTCGACAAAGACCTCTATCTGCTCTACGAGCTTATCTGGAACCGATTTGTCGCTTGTCAAATGTCCCCGGCCCAATTTGAACAGGTGACGGTCGATGTGGCGGGTGGGGACTATCTGTTCAGGGCTTCGGATCAGCTCCCGACATTTCGAGGATTCCTTCAAGTATTCGATGACATGCAGGAAGAGGGCCCCGGTGAGCAGGAAGATTCGGATCCCACTTCAAAAATTCCGCCCACCATTGCTTCCGGGCAAAAAACCTCCATTCTCAATATTTTGCCTCGCCAGCATTTCACGAAACCGCCCGGTCGGTACACCGAAAGCAGTCTCGTCAAAGACCTGGAGGCTCTGGGGATCGGCCGACCCAGCACGTATGCGCTGATCGTGAGTACTGTCATAGACCGCAAATATGTTGAGCATCAAGAAAGGAAGCTTTATGCGACAGACCTCGGCATCCAAGTCAATGACCTTCTTGTGAAATACTTCCCCGCAATCTTTAACGTAAAATTTACGGCGAGGATGGAAGAAGAGCTCGATACGATTGCGTCGGGAAAACAGGACTATCTGAAGGTCATGCAGGACTTCTATGAGCCGTTTCATCATGCAAATGAGAAGGCACATAGCCTCGCGTCGAATATCAAGAAATCGCTTCAGGAGAAGACAGACCAGCTGTGCGAGCTTTGCGGTCGTCCGATGATTGTGAAGTGGGGACGCAACGGGCGCTTTATGGCTTGCACGGGATATCCCGAGTGCAGGAACACAAAACCTCTGGCAGAGGATCAGGAGAAGCACCAGCACGTTGTGGGCGTGAAATGCGAGCTGTGCGGAGGAGACATGGTGGTGAAGGGCGGGAAGTTTGGGACGTTCCTCGGATGTTCGACCTATCCTTCATGCAAAAACACGAAGCCTATTTCGATGGGAATTAAGTGCCCGAAATGCAAGGAAGGCGACCTCATCGAACGACGCACGAAGAAGCGCAAGCGGACTTTTTACGGCTGCTCAAAATATCCGGCGTGCGATTTTGCATCATGGGACAAACCGATGAATGAAGCGTGCCCGCTTTGCGGGAATTCATTTGTCGTGATGAAGTATTCTCAGACAAAGGGCGAGTATGTCATTTGCCCAGAGTGCAAACAAGAAATCGTCAAGGAAGAAGTCGCCCTCAGGGCTTAAATCCTACTCCATGCATAAAGCTATCCGGTCATACCTGGAGTATCTCGAAGAGGAACGAAATTATTCTCCCCACACCATCCAGAATTATCAAATTGATTTGTCTCAGGTCCTGGATTTCCTCAAGCAGGAAAATCTCACATCCTGGAACGAGGTCGACCGTCAGATGTTGAGGTCTTTCTTGGGTTCTCAATTTGACCGCGGCTACAGCAAGCGCACTGTCTCACGTCGGATAGCTTCTCTCAGGTCTTTTTTCAAGTATCTCAACCGCAAAAGTATTCTTCAATCAAATCCTGCTCTCACCCTTGTAACGCCGAAACTGGAGAGGCGTCTCCCCAGTTTTCTTGACGAACAGACAGTGACGCGCCTAATGGAATTGCCGGATATCGCATCGGTTGAGGGAAAAAGGGACAAAGCGATCCTCGAACTCTTGTATAGTACTGGAATGCGGTTGAGTGAGATGGTGAATCTGAATGTATCGCGTATCGATTTTGTCCATGCGATTGTAAAAGTGCGGGGGAAAGGAAGGAAAGATCGAATTGTTCCCGTGGGAAGAGCTGCTCTCGATGCACTCCAATCCTATCTTCACACAAGGGGTATGGGTGCCGGGAATATGCACAACATGCCTCTTTTTACGATTCCCAACGGAAAAAGAATTTACCAGGGCGCAGTGGGCCGGCTCGTGCGAAAGTATATTGCCAGAGTTTCTGAAGTGGAAAAGAAAAGCCCTCATGTCATCCGACATTCTTTTGCGACACACCTCCTGAACCGTGGCGCCGACTTAAGGGCCGTCAAGGAACTTCTGGGCCATGAGAGTCTTTCGACAACCCAGGTGTACACGCATGTTTCAACGGACCGGATGAAGAAAGTCTACGAGCGTTCACATCCGAAAGCATGACGTGCAATATCTTGAAACCGTCCAACCAAAGGAAAAAAAGATATGCAAATCCACGTTACGTCAAGGCATTTCAAAGCGCAAGAGTCGCTGGTGGAACACGCCGAAGAAGCTGTTGAGCAATTAACCCACTATTACGACGGGATTATCAAAGCCGAGGTTATTCTGAGTTTTGAAAAGGCGAGGAACCGTGTGAAGAGTGCGGAAGTGAGGGCTACGGTCTACAATGCAGTATTGACGTCTATCGTGACCAGCGATGATTTTAAGAAGTCCATTGACTCGGCAATAGCCAAAGTCCTGGTTCAACTGAAAAAATACAAGGACAAACTCCATTCGAAAGATCGAATCGCAGTACGTCGCGTGCGTTTGAAAGCGTAACCCCCATGTCACTCGAGAAGTTCAAAGAAACGCGAAAAAAAAGCATTACGGTAGGATTTCTCTTCGAAACGAACCGTGCACGGCTAAAATTGAAGGCGGTGAACGGTGATGTAGGGTTCGGGAAGGAAATCCAGGACAAAAATATTCATCGTCCAGGACTGGCGCTCGCAGGATATGTTGAGCTGTTTACCTATGATCGAGTACAGGTGTTTGGGAATACCGAAGCCCGTTACCTGAAGCACCTGAGCCTGGTCGAACGTATGAAGTCTTTCAAAACAATTTTCCAGTTCGATCTCCCGTGCATCTTCGTCACCAATGACAATGTCATTGACCAGGAACTTCTTGCCATTGCGTCGGAACACGGCGTTTCTATATTTCTCACCCCCTTCGAAACGACAAAACTGGTTTATTTTCTGAGCGATTTTCTCGACGACCAGTTCGCTCCGCAAACGGCTGTTCATGGTTCGTTCATAGACGTCTATGGCATCGGAGTTCTGCTGACGGGCAGGTCGGGTATCGGCAAGAGTGAAGTCGCACTGGACCTCATTGAACGCGGTCATCGGCTCGTCACGGATGATGTGGTGATGGTTACGCGAAAAGGGGAAGGGATCCTTATGGGAGCGGGTTCCGATGTTGTCAAACATTTCATGGAGATTAGGGGCCTGGGACTTATCGACGTGCGTTCCGTCTTCGGTATCCGATCGATCAGGTTTCAGAAGCGGGTCGAAATCATCGTTGAATTGGAGGAATGGAAAGGTGATGCGGAGTACACGCGCACAGGGTTGGATCATGCCACCATCCAGGTGCTGGGGGTTGAGATGACGCATATCAAGCTTCCTATTTTTCCGGGAAAAAACATCACGGTTATTGTAGAAGTGATTGCCCTTGACTATCTTCTGAAACACTACGGATATGATGCCGCAAGAGAGTTTTCCAAGAGGCTTGACCACGCCATTTCTGAGAAAACCAAAGGAAAACGTGCTATCGACTATTTTGAGCACGATTTCGAATAGTCCTTCTTTACCTTGACAAACCTTCAAAAATTTTATATTTTCCGAGTGCTTTTTTTGACAAGCGCGTTCTAGAACATCAAAGGACATAACGAGTCATTTTTCAATGAAGCTATACTACTTTTCGCCCAAGACTCTGACATTCAAAGAGTTGCGATGGGGAAAGACGCGACTCACAGTCTCCGGTTTCATCCTCGGGTCAGCCTTCCTTTGGTTGACCATCGAGATGAATCAGTTGAACGGAGACGCGTTGGGTCTCGGGATTGCCCGCACCGCTGCGCTCTTGAATGAAAACAGAGTATTGAAGGAGCAACTTCGGGTTGTTGCCGGACGAATCGATGTCCTGGAACAGCGCATTGAACGAATTCATGAAGAAGGAAATGATTTACGTTTGCTCGTCGATTTGCCGAAAATTGATGAAGACACGCGGAAGGCAGGTATCGGTGGCGTCGAGGATCGGATCGATTTTACGACGTCTCCCGGAGTGAATGAGCTGTTAAATCATCTCAGGAACACCGTTGAAAAAGCTGACCGCGAGTTACAACTACAACTGAAGAGCTACACAGAAGCTGTCAAGCAATACGACGTCAACAGGGTGCGGTATTCGCACACTCCTTCCCTCAGGCCGATGAAGGGGTTTTATGCAAGAGAAAAATTCGGGATGCGCTTGCACCCCATCCTCGACATTTACCGCGACCATCCGGGGATTGACATCGCGAATGATGTAGGTACACCCGTCTATGCCTCTGCGAACGGCAAAGTAGAACTCTCCGGCCGTCACGGCGGGTATGGCATCATGGTTCAGCTCAATCACGGTTATGGCTTCAAATCTATATATGCTCATTTGAGCAAGGTTCTTGTTCGAGATGGCCAGGAAGTGAAGCGAGGAGAAGTCGTTGGACGTTCAGGCAATACCGGGCTTTCCAGTGGACCTCACTTGCATTATGAGGTCCGATTGAACGGCATCGCTCAGAATCCCTCAGACTACTTTTTCGATGACGTGAGCCAGGAGGAATACAGAGCTCAAAAGCGGATTCTGGATTAGGTCTATGGTTTTGATTATGCGTTCTACTCAGGAGAGTGGTGATGATTTGGACAATCGAACTCGCATCGTATTTGGATGACGCTCCATGGCCTGCAACGAAGGATGAATTGATTGATTACGCGTTACGGACCGGTGCCCCGATGCAGGCTGTCCAGAACCTGGAAGAACTGGAAGACAGCGATGAACCTTATGAAAGTATAGAAGAAATTTGGCCTGATTATCCAACCGACGAGGATTTTTTCTTCGAGGACGACAAGGAATACTGAACCAAGACAGATCGTTTTTCAAGAAAAGGTAGCCCACCGGCCCAGCACCTGCTGCTGGGTTTTTTTTTATCGTGAAGCGATCATGCTGCGAATTCTGATATACTGTCTGGTGTGCATCACGCTGACTGCTGCCGTGAGGGCTCAACAGCGTTACGAGGTCGGAACTCTCGAAGTTATCGGCAACGATGAGCTCTCGGTAGACCAGCTGCTGAGTGTCATCCAGACTCGCGAAACGCCATGGTGGCTGTGGAAGGCTCTCTATTCGAAGCCTGAGTATTACGACCCGATTGTTTTTGACGCCGACTTCGTCCGGCTTCGACGTTTTTATGAAAACAGTGGATTCTACCATGCCCGAATTGACACGTCTCTTCGGTTCGATGATGGCTCGGGGATGGTGGATCTCCAGTTCCGGATTCAGGAAGGTCGAAGGAGTTACATCGATACGCTCGAGTACAAAGGGCTGGGAGGCTTGCCGCCCGAATTCACGGATGAAGTGAACTCAGGAAAATTCATCGAAGTGGGCGCTCCGTTTGTTCTCGATAAGATTCAGGAGGAACTCCGGCGCGTCGTGACTCTCTTTGCCAACTACGGGTATGTCGGCGTGGGTGTTGAAACGCCCCGGGCAACCAAATATGCCTCCACGAATAATTTTGCGATCGTGTTCTCATTTACACCTGGAGAACGATATCGGTTTGGGCAGATCAGTGTCGTGCAGGATACGACGAGCATACTCTTAGCCGATACGGCGATCATCGTCCGACATCTGGATTTCGTTCCGGGGGATTTTTACAGCGAGGCGACAAAATACGAGAGCGAACGCAGTTTGAACCGATTGGGGTTGTTTGAAGCCTCACGGATAGACCGGACCTTCCCGGATTCCTCGCTGGACCAGCTTGAAATCCCCATGCGTGTCTCTGTTCGAACAAGACCGTTTAACGAGTTGACGCCGGAAGTAGGCATCAACGACAAAGACAACGCTCTGAACATCTTGATCGGTATGGGCTATAATAACAGGAATTTTCTGGGGGGCGCGAGAAATTTTTCAACCCGGCTGACTTTTCAACTCCAATCCCTGCAACATCTCGAACTGGGCAGAATATTCGGACAGACTGGACTGAAGGATAGCTCTCTTATTTCTTACATAGATTTTTCCATGCAGATTGTCCAGCCGTACTTCTTTAGCAACAAGGTAACCTTAACGACGACACTTTCAGCAATTCTCGATAAGCGGCGGGCGTATTACAATCCAATTCTCAAAGGACGGCTGGGAGTTACAGCTCAGACGGCAACATACACTCGCTTATTTGTCGACTGGAACCTGGAACGTATCGACCCGACCAGTTTTGGCGGACCGCTCGATACCAGAAATCCAGATTTGCAGCGCCAGTTGAATTCGATTGAAACTGTTACGCTCCAGCGCGATAAGCGAAACGACTTGTTTTCTCCGTCTGATGGATTTCTGCATTCGATTTCGTTCGAGGAGGCGGGATTGCTGCCTTCGGCGTTCGGAGGACTCCTCGGTGCTGATTTGCCTTATTCGCAATACTATAAAATCAGCGGCATCGCACAATGGTATTGGGATGCCACGGGCGGGCGAAAGACAATTTGGGCGGCGAGATTGCATGGCGGTTTTGCTGAGTTGTATGGAAACCCAACCTCGCCTTCCATCCCCATTAACCGCCGATTTTACGCAGGCGGAAGCAGCAGTGTACGCGGCTGGAGTGCCCGCACTTTGGGTTCCATGGCCGATTCTCTCAGAGACTTTGGCGGCTCAGCCCTGTTTGAAGCCAGTGTGGAGTTACGTCTCAATCCGCTTAAAGAAGCGGGGAAATTCTTATTCATGGACCTGAACAAAATCTCTTTTGTGCTGTTTTATGACGTCGGAAACGTGTGGATCAAAGCCAGGCAAGTTCGCGCAAGTGAACTTGCAATGGCAGCAGGCTTCGGACTTCGTTGGGATACAGTCGCCGGCCCTATCCGGATCGATTTCGGCATGAGAGTGTTTGATCCGACGGCTGCCGAGAACGAACGTTCTATTCTCCAGAAACGGTTCTGGAAAGACACTTTCCTCGGAGGGGTTTTACATTTAGGAATAGGCCATGCTTTTTAAATGCGTATGAGCTGGAATAATGTCATAGGCCAAAATCGGACGAAGCAGCTGCTGCAAAATTCCTTCAGCAAAGGTCATGTTGCACATGCGTATCTCTTTCATGGCGATGAAGGCATCGGCAAAGATGCCATGGCCATCGCATTTGCCCGGCTTATAAACTGCAAGAAGAAGCGTACTGATGCTTGCGGAGAATGCGAAAGTTGCAGGAAAGTTGACACACTGCAGCACCCGGACATTCACTTGATTTTCAAGCTTCCCGTTGGACGGGGTGAAGGAAAAGATGACGGACCGCTCGACAAACTCAGCGACGAACAAATAAAAGAAGTGAGAGACCAGATTGCTCTGAAAGCAGCGGACGTCTACCATCACATTACAGTCTCAAAAGCGAATTTCATCAAGATCAACAGTATTCGAGAGATTCGCAGGGCTGTGTCGATGTCTTCGTATGACAATGGCAGGAAAGTATTCATCGTTGTGGATGCCGAGGACATGAATGCGGAGGCGAGCAACTCGCTACTCAAGACTCTTGAGGAGCCTCCGCCGAATACGATCTTGATTCTGACGACTGCGCGGAAAAGCATGCTGCTTTCCACGATCATCTCACGCTGCCAGTCTGTGCAATTCGACTTGCTCGACGAGCAGGAGCTTTGTGACGCTCTTATTCGCCGGGAGAATGTGGACAGGGAGCAGGCCCAAATTGTTTCCAGGCTTGCACAAGGAAGTTATGCAAAAGCGAAGAAGCTGCTTTCAAGAAACCTGCTCCAGGAACAAAAAGACGCTGTCGATTTTTTACGACTGGTTTTGAGCCCGCATAAAGCAAATCTTATTTCTGCCGTCGATCGTCTCGCGTCGACAAGGGACCGTACGTTGGTGGAAGAATGGTTGAAGGTGTTGCAATCGTGGGTACGGGATGCCCTCGTTTTGAAAGAGACGGGCGAATCTTCTGTACAGGAACTCCATCATGCAGACTTGAAGAATTTTCTCGACCGCTTTCCCCGGGCGGATCTTCTCGGTGCACTCCAAAGTGTGGAGCGTCAGATTGCTCTTGTAGGCAAAAATGTCTACCTTCCTCTTATTCTTACCACGCTTTCAATCGATCTCAAGAGACACCTTTCCCGATAGCTCTGTGAAATTTCAGCCTATGAGAATCCTCGTGACGGCAGCGCTGCCGTATGCGAACGGGTACATTCATCTCGGCCATCTGGCCGGCGCCTACCTGCCTGCGGATATCTACGTGAGATATCAACGGTTGAAGAAAAGGGACGTGTTGTTCCTGTGCGGGTCGGATGAGCACGGAGTAGCGATCACGGTAACTGCAGAGAAAGAGAAAATCACGCCCCAGGCTGTGATCGACCGCTACCATCCCGCAAGTCAGAAGGTCTTTGTTGATTTTGGGATGAGTTTCGATAATTACTCCCGGACATCCATTCCCCTGCATCATGAAACGGCTCAGGAGTTTTTCAAAGAGTTTCACAAACAGGCAATCCTGAAAGAGAAAAGGGAGAAACAGTTGTATTGCGAGAAAGATAGGATGTTTCTTGCAGACAGGTACGTAGAAGGGGTATGTCCGAATTGCAAGCATCCACAGGCCCGGGGAGACCAGTGTGAAAACTGTGGAACATGGCTCAATCAGGTCGATTTGATCGACCCGAAATGCAAGATTTGCGGCACAACGCCGGTCGTCAAGGAAACGAATCATTGGTATTTTCCACTGGGGAAGTACCAAAAAAGGCTCGAGGAATACATCGCGGAACGGAGCGAACGGGATGGGTGGAAGGAAAACGTGCTTCGGTACTGTGAAAGCTGGTTCAAGAAGGGATTGGAAGACAGGGCCGTGACGCGCGACCTCAGCTGGGGCGTTCAAGTCCCTGTGAGTGGTTATGAACACAAAGTCATCTATGTGTGGTTTGACGCCGTGCTTGGGTACATTTCCTCGGGTAAAGAGTGGGCGCAGAAAGCAGGGCGAAAAGACGCATGGGAGGATTACTGGTTGAGGAAGGACACAAAATACGTGGCTTTCATCGGAAAAGACAATATCGTGTTCCACTGCATCGTGTTCCCGGCAATGTTGATGGCATGGAACGATACCGCCAGCTCTCAATATGTATTGCCTGAAAATGTCCCTGCCAACGAATTCCTCAATTTCGAAGGACAGAAATTCTCGAAGAGTCGTGGGTGGGGCATTGATGTGGCGGATTTCTTAAAGTATTTCCCGGCAGACACGCTTCGTTACACTCTCGCTGTCAACATGCCGGAGTCCCGGGATTCTGATTTCTATTTGAAGGATTTTCAGGCAAGGACGAACAACGAGCTGGCGGACATCCTGGGCAATTTTGTAAACAGGACGTTTGCGTTCATCGAACGTAATTTCGAAGGTTCCGTTCCTCCGAAGGGTACTCTGAATGCGCTCGACAAGGAGATGTACGAAGTCTTAAAACAGGCTCCGGGAACAGTGGGAGCGCTGATTGAGAGATATCGCTTTCGCGAAGCAACGCTGGAGGCTATGAATGTCGCAAGGTTTGCCAACAAGTACTTCAACGACAGCGAACCCTGGAAAACCCTGAAATCCGACCGTGATCGATGTGCCACGGCGATTCATCTGTGTGTTCAGGTTGTTCGATCACTGGCAATTCTCATGGAGCCGCTTGTTCCATTTACGGCGAACCGAATCTGGAGCATGCTGAACGAGCAGGGAACCATACGGGATGCAGGGTGGGAGAGCGCTGCAGATTTGCGTTTGCCCGACGGCCATAAACTCGGTAAACCTGAAATCCTGGTGAACAAGATCGAAGACAAACAGATCCAAGACGTTGTGCATTTCCTGGAACACGGTAGCGCTGGATCTCCTTCAACAAAATCTGCCATTGAGAAACCGCTCATACCCATTGAGGATTTCAAAAAAGTCGATTTGCGTTTGGGAAAAGTCATTTCGGCTGAACGCGTTCCCAAATCGGACAAGCTGCTGAAACTCCAGGTTGAAATCGGTGCTGAGAAAAAGCAAATCATTGCCGGCATTGCTCAACACTATTCTGCGGATCAAATAGTTGGGAAGATGGTTGTTGTCGTTGCAAATCTCCAGCCAGCAAAATTGATGGGTCATGAGTCTCATGGGATATTGCTTGCCGCGAGCGACAGCGATGGTAAACTTTCTGTCGTTACGGTGGACAGCGAGCTTGCGAGCGGAAGCGCTGTCAAGTAGTCTCGATCTCGATGGTAGAATATATTGATTCCAGACGATTTTAGAGGTATATTCATCAGAATTTGACCATCCCACACTCGGAAAATCAAGGCATTGCGGTGCGAAGACTCCAGAGTTTACTCAATTTCGTCAAGATTGAGCATACCCTTTTTTCACTTCCTCTTATCTACAGCGGTGTTTTCCTCGCAGCGCTTGAGCCACCCGGATTCTCCTTGATCATTCTTGTTTTTTTTGCGGCACTGGGAGCGCGTACGGTCGCGTTGTCTCTCAATCGGCTTATTGACCTTGAGATTGACAAGCGCAACCCGAGGACGACCGGCCGCGAGCTTCCGAGTGGACGATTGACAGTCTGGGAAGCGGCCGCAATTCTGGGCATTTCCTTGATTCTCTATTTTGTTTCCGCCGGCCTCATCTCCAAGTTCTGCCTCTACCTTTCACCCATTCCGCTTGTGATATTCACTTTTTATCCATACATGAAACGGTTTACGGCGCTGGCCCATATCGGGGTTGGGTTGGGGTTATCCATGGCCCCGCTCGGTGGGTGGTTTGCTGTTGCTCAGTCTTTCCAGAACATCCTGCCCGGCGCATTGCTTTCGTTGTTCACTCTTTTATGGGTTTCGGGCTTCGACATCATTTACTCGACGCTGGATGAACTGTTTGACCGGCAGGAGAACCTTCACTCTTTCAGCTCAAAATACGGCAAAGAAAAGGCCCTCAAAATTTCTGGGTATTTCCACGTGGCAGCATTTCTTGCACTGGGCCTCTTGTTCGTTGTGTATATCAAGGCCGTGGCAGCATTGCCTTTCTTGTTTGTTTCCGGATATCTGCTTTATCTCGAACACAAGAAGGCCGATGATGTGGAGTTTGCTTTCTTTAAGGTGAATGCTGCATTGGGTTTTGTTGTGCTCGGAATGGTTGTGGCCGGGGTCTATTTTCCATGAGGGTCGTTGTAGGAATTACAGGTTCCTCGGGCGCAGTGTACGCAAGAGATTTTGTCAAAAAATGCCCGGGCGAAAAATTCCTTATTGTCAGCAAGTGGGGCAAGGTTGTCCTCAAAGAGGAGCTTGGGATTTCGGAGAAGGATCTGCTCCCTTTTGTCAAAAAGCAGTTCTCAGATGACGACTTAACCGCGCCTCTCGCTTCAGGTTCCAACACCTTTGATGCACTGGTCGTACTTCCGTGTTCGACATCGACACTCGGCAAGATTGCGTCCGGAATTGGCGATACATTGATCACGAGGGTGGCCCAGGTTGCCCTCAAGGAACGGTTTAAACTCGTTCTATGCTTGAGAGAGACCCCCATGTCAACGGTGGCGCTTGAGCAATGCACGCGGCTCTCGAGGGATGGCGTCGTTATCATGCCGATCTCTTCGCCGATGTATTTTGTGCCGAAATCTGTAGATGAATTCGTTGAGGCATTTGTGGACAAACTCATGGGCATAATCGGAGTCAGGAAAACAAAAGGATGGAGGGCTGAGGAATTAGAATAACAAGTCGGTCCCCGCAATCCACTCCATGAGGACTTTCCCGGCATTCGGCGAGTTTGTCAAATACCTTGAGTCGATTGGGGAGCTCTCACGAGTCAGCCTAGAGGTTGACCCGTATTTGGAAGTCACGGAAATAGCGACGCGGGCTCTCAAGGAAAAGATGCCGGCCATCTGTTTTGAGAGGGTCAAGGGTTCGAGATACCCGCTCGTCGTGAATGCCTTTGCTTCCGATCGACGGATCGAACATGCTCTCGGGCGAAACCCCGAACAGATCGGTGAGGAGTTGGTTCGGTTCATCGAGAAAGTGAATCCACCCAGTTTATCCGTTCTTTGGAAAAATCGATCTCTCTTGAAACGATTTCTGAGCGCAAGGGCGAGAGAAGGTACAACAGGTTCATCGCAGGAAGTGGTTTCTGCACCGGATTTGGACGAATTGCCTATCCAGGTGTGTTGGCCCGGTGACGGCGGAAGGTTTATCACTTTAGGTCAGGTTTTCACTTACGACCCGGATGATGGAAAACGCAATGTCGGCATCTACAGGCTCCATGTTCATGATGGATCAACCACCGGCATGCATTGGCAAATTGAGAAGGGTGGCGGGTTTCACTATAACAAAGCCGAGAAGCTGGGCCAGGACTTGGAAGTTGCCGTTGCCCTTGGTACGGACCCGGCGTTGCTGATCGCAAGCGTGGCTGCCTTACCGGAGGGCTTCGACGAAGTTCAGTTTGCATCGTTCTTGCGGGGCTCATCAATTCCTATGACGCGGGGAAAACGAATCTCGATTCCCGTACCGGCAAATGCGGAGTTTGTTCTCGAAGGTGTGGTTCCGCAAAAGGAACGTAAGTCGGAAGGCCCGTTTGGAGATCACTTTGGGCATTATTCGAATGCGGCACCTTTTCCGGTTTTTCATGTTAAGACAATCACCCGTCGAAGGAACCCGTATTATCCGGCAACGGTCGTCGGAATCCCTCCGATGGAAGACAAGTATTTGGGGGATGCGACCCAGAAGATTCTTGGTCCACTGGTTCGACTTATTCACAAGGAAGTCAGGGATGTGTGGGCGTACTATGAGGCGGGGTTTCACAATCTTCTTGTTGTTTCGGTTGAAGAGCGTTACAAAAAAGAAGCGATGAAGGCAGCGCTGGGTTTGTTGGGAACCGGTCAGCTCTCACTCACCAAGTGCATGATTCTTGTTTCAGAGACCGTCGCAGTGAGAGACTGGGCTGCCGTTCTAGAAGAAATCCGGGAACATTTTGACCCTCACTTTGATTTTGTCTTACTTCCGAAGGTTCCGCTGGACACGCTGGACTTTACGAGTTTCAAAATGGAGCTTGGAAGTAAAATGATTATCGACGCAACAAGGAAGACAGGCCGGCAGAGAGGTTCAGCTAGTCGAAAAAGATATTCAGCGGGTTCACTGAAATCGATCGACAGACGGATTTTGGATGTAGAAATCGTCGAGGATTGTTTGCTGCTGGCGAAAG
>JANOGR010000007.1:0-22150 GCA_031406095.1 Ignavibacteriales bacterium | reverse complement strand
AACAGATGAAACTCAGCAACGGGTCGACCAACAAAGGCTGACCCATCTGATCTATTCCTCATGAGCAGTTTTTCGACCTCTCTTTCCAAGCCGTCACTACTTCGTCATTCGATATTCATCATTCCTTATTGGACATTCATTCTTTCCTGCGCCCACCAGGTTGGCCCGCAGGGTGGACCGCCCGACACAGAGCCGCCGGAGATTATCTCGACCTACCCGGCCCCTTACACCCTGTATTTCGACGACAAGAGAATCGCGATCGAGTTCAGCGAATCCGTCGAGCAGCGCTCTGCCGAAGAATCTGTTTTCATTTCTCCATACGTCGGCGACCTGGAATTTGAGTGGAGCGGTACGGAAGTCGAAATACGTTTTTCAGAGAACCTCAGAATAAACACGACTTACGTCGTCAACGTCGGGACGGACGTGAAGGATCTTCGGAATCAAAACAGGATGTCCCAGGCGTTCACGCTGGCTTTTTCAACAGGCGGTCAAATCGACCGGGGCGCCATACAGGGCAGAGTGTATGCCCGGTCGCTGAGCGACGACCCGCAAGGAGTTATGGTCTTTGCCTATCTTCTCGAAGGTGTAAACGCCGACACAGTGAATCCAAGGACTCTGAAACCCGATTACATCACGCAAACGGGCAAAGGGGGAGACTTTTTTTTCAAGCACCTTGCCTTCGGAGCTTACAGAATTTTCGCCGTGAAGGACCAGTACAGAAATCTCGTGTATGACCCTGAAGCAGACGAATTCGGAGTTCCCTTTCGTGACACCAGAATCACGGCTACAGACACACTCGTTGCGAACGTGGCCATGCGGCTCGGAGTTGAAGACACGACGAAGCCTCGATTGATAAAAGTCACGACCAAAGACAAGAACCATGTCGTCGCCGAGTTCTCTGAGGTGCTGGATACCAGCACGGTTACCGCATCGAGCTTTTCTATCGTCGATACTCTGAGTGGTGCACAGTTGGCCGTCAAAAGCGCGTTTCCAAGCCCTTCAAAACTGTCAGTGTTTACCGTCGTCACATCGACGCAGGATTCTACAAAAGGATATCGACTCATTGTGCCATTAGTCAAAGACCTTAACGGGAATCCAGTACATCCCTCCGCAAACAGCCTCGGATTCACGGGGTCGGGGATGCAAGATACCGTTGGCCTGAAATTTCTGAGTTCGAGCATCCGGGATAGCTCCGGGCAAGCCGCCTTAGCCCCCCGAATCAGTGTGTACTTGTCTGATGCAACGATGCAAGACTCGCGGGTTGACGTCGTGAAACTGGTGGACAGCCTGGGGCAGCAAGTCCCGGCATCCATCAACTGGGTCAATGATGCAACGGTGGAGATCCTGCCTCAGAGGAATCTGGCGAGCGTCGTGTGGCACAAACTTAAACTCGATATTGGAAACCTCAAAAATTGGGAGGGACTTCCAGCGAGGGACAGCCTCAGAACGATTCTGTTCGAAACTCTCGATGCGGAGTTGCTGAGTGGAATCGAGGGAGGCGTCATCGATCGTGATAGAATGGGAGCGGGAAGGATTATTATCCGGGCCGAATCACCAGGCAAAAAAGAGGCCGCAGTTTACACCACCACGGCAACGACGCAGGGGTCGTTCGTGCTTTCGGAAATGAAAGATGGACAATACGTTCTTTCCGCATTTCGAGATGCGAACGGCAATGGCAAACATGATCCGGGACTGCCATTCCCTTTCATGCAATCTGAACGTTTTACTGTGTATCCAGACACGCTCAAACTCAGAGCTCGCTGGCCTTTGGAAGGAGTAAAACTGGAGATCAAGTGAAGGAACCAATCACTAATCACCAACTCACCAATCACCATTCACTAATCACCAACCACTTCTGTTTGCATTTCACTCCATTTTTGGCTAAAATTCTTATGATATGATCGAACAGTATTACCCGATTTTCATAATGGTGGCCGTCGGAGTTGTCTTCGCCGTGTTGATGGGAAAAGCGAATGAGCTGCTTGGGCCCAGCCGGCCGACTGAAGAGAAATACACCACCTACGAAAGCGGGATGGAGCCGGTAAGATCGGCTCGGGATCGATTCTCGGTGAAGTTTTACATGGTGGCCATGCTCTTTATTATCTTCGACATCGAAGTTGTTTTCCTGTATCCATGGGCAGTGTCGTTCAGGCAGCTGGGAATCCAGGGGTTCGTGACGATGTTTGTGTTCATTGCCGTGCTTCTCATCGGATACTACTATGTGCTGAAGAAGGGAGCGCTTCAATGGGACTAGAAGACGCGTTGGGCGACAGTTTTCTGACCACAAAAGTGGAAGACGCCATCAACTGGTGCCGGAAGAACTCGCTCTGGCCCATGCCCATGGGTATTTCCTGCTGCGCCATCGAGATGATGGCGTTCGCGGGCCCGCGCTTCGATTCCGCGCGCTTCGGTTCTGAAGTCCTGCGTTTTTCCCCCCGCCAGGCCGACGTGATGATCGTGGCAGGCACGACGACATACAAAATGGCAAAAGTCGTGCGGAAGATCTATGACCAGATGCCGGAACCCAAGTGGGTGATTGCCATGGGAGCCTGCACCTCCTCGGGCGGTATTTACCGGACATACTCCGTCGTGCAGGGCATCGACCAGTTTTTGCCGGTGGATGTTTATGTTGCCGGCTGTCCGCCCCGCCCGGATAATCTGCTGAATGCTCTTTTGATGCTCCAAGGCAAGGTTCAACGCGGAGAAAGCCGTGGAAAAGCCCCCGCGTTCATTGGCGACTTCCAGAAACTCCAGGCCCACAATGCGGCGAAAGAAAAGGAATTAGCCACTGTCTGACCGAGTTTGATTCCCTCCCCGCCGTGAAAGAAGTGCCACTCCATGAATAACCAATCCGTCGTCGCAAAGCTCAAATCCCGTTTTCCGAATGTCCCATTTGAAGCGACCGAGTTTCGCGATGAGCTCACGGTTGTTTTGCCAAAAGAAAATATTGTGGCCGTCTGCGGATTTCTCAAGGAAGACCCCGAGTTGGTCTTTAATCTCCTTGCCGACCTGTGCGGCATCGACATGAACACGCCTGCCAGGCGATTTGGCGTGCTCTACAACCTCTATTCACTCAGCAACAAATTTCGGATTCGCCTGAAGACATTCACGGAGGAGAACGAACCCACCGTTCCGACAGTAACGGGAGTTTGGGGCACTGCAAACTGGCATGAGCGTGAGGCGTACGACATGTTTGGAATTCAGTTCCAGGGACATCCCGACCTGCGCCGTATGTATCTTCCTGATGAGTTCGAGCATTATCCCTTGCGCAAAGATTTTCCTCTCATGGGCATTCCCGGCTCACTTCCGCTTCCGAAAAAGTAACATATGGAAACCGCGGAAATTCTTCGTAAATCGAAAATTCTGCAAGCGCTCGAGGACCAGAATACGAGCGTAAGCATGGATGACCCGCTCGAAAGCCAGATGGTCCTGAACATGGGACCCCAGCATCCGGCCACTCATGGTGTGCTTCGGCTCCTCGTCAAGCTGGATGGTGAAACGGTGCTGGCGGCGGTACCGGAACTGGGATATCTGCATCGCGGTTATGAAAAACTCGCAGAGAATTGCTCGTACCACGAGTTCATTCCGCACACAGACCGTCTCGACTATCTCTCGCCGCTTTCGAACAACACCGCTTACGTGTTGGCGGTGGAAAAACTCATCGGCATTGAAGCTCCCCGCCGCGCACAGTTCATCCGCGTGATCATTTCCGAGCTGGCCCGCATTTCTTCGCACATGCTGTGGCTTGGGTCGATGGGCATGGACGTCGGCGCGCTGACCGTGTTCATGTGGTCCTTCCGGGAGCGTGAAAAGCTGCACGACATCTTCGAGCACCTTACCGGCGCAAGGTTTACGACGAGTTATACTCGCATCGGGGGATTATCTCAGGACATGAATCCGGACGTTGTGGCGATGATCAAGAAATACCTGGATGACTTTCCGGAAAAAATCGGCGAGTGCGAAAAGCTTTTGAACAAGAACAGGATCTTCATAGAACGGACCGACGGGATCGGTCTTATCACAGCGGAACAGGCCATCGATCTGGGAATGACCGGTCCGAATCTGCGCGCTTGCAACGTTGAACACGATTTGAGGCGGGCGAGCCCGTATCTCATTTATAACGAGTTTGATTTCGACATCCCGACGTATGAGGGGGGAGATACACTGGCTCGTTACTACGTGCGCATGGAGGAAATGAAGGAAAGTGCGAAGATTGTGCGGCAGGCTCTCGACAAAATTCCGTCTGGCGAGATTCACGCCGGCAAACCCAAGAAAGTGCTTCCGAGGAAAGAACGCGTTTACACCAGAATGGAAGAGCTGATCCACGATTTTATGCTCGTAAATTTCGGCATTTCACCCCCGGTGGGCGAAGTCTACCACGCGATCGAAGCTCCAAAAGGAGAACTGGGGTTCTACATTTATAGTCATGGCGAAGGCTACCCCTGGCGAATGAAAATCCGGTCGCCGTCGTTTGTGAACTTGCAATGTTTGCCCGTTTTGCTCAAAGGAGCAATGATTTCGGACGTGGTAGCAATTATTGGAAGCCTGGATCCGGTGATGGGAGAAGCGGATAAATGAGACTGTCATACAATGCTTTGGTTGAGTTTGGCAAGTGTGATGGAGGATTTAGAGGGAAGTCGAAATCGACCAATCCTCTTGTCATTCCCGCATGCTTTTAGCGGGAATCCAGGACTTGGCTTTGTCTCGACATGTGCTTACTACCGGCTTGAGTGACAATGGGTTTCGGGTTCTGGATGCCCGCTTAAGATCCGCGGGCATGACAAGATGTTTTTTTATATAGCCCCCACTTTGCGGAAAAACGTTCGCAATGACAATTTAGATTCACATGCTCAACGAATCCAACAAACAAAAACTCGAAGAACTCAAGAAACGCTATCCCACGTTGCAGGCGCTCGTGCTTCCGGTGCTCTGGATGGTGCAGGAGCAGGAGGGATACATCTCCGAAGAATCCATGAAGTACGTTGCCACGATTCTCAATGTACCCTATGGCCACATTCTCGGTGTCGTTACATTTTATACGATGTATCATGCCAAGCCAATGGGGAAGTACCACATCGAAGTGTGCACGAATGTTTCATGTCTGCTGCGCGGATGCGACAAGATCGTGGGGCATTTGGAAAACAAGCTTGGCATGAGAATGGGCGAGACCTCGAAAGACAAAAAATGGACAATCTCCGAAGTGGAATGCATGGGCTCCTGCGGCACCGCTCCGATGTTTGCAGTCGGCGAAGAATACTACGAGAACCTGACGCCACAAAAGGTTGACGAAATTCTTGACAAGTTGAGATGATGAAAAGCGAAATTATCACACGCTTTTACTTTCCTTCTCTCACCGCTCTTTCCTTCGCTCGAGAGGGGATGAAGGGGTGTGAAAACATGAATTTTTCAAAATGAACACCAACCCGATCATAGCAATCCTTTTTTCCCCTCCTTGGACGTGTACAGACGAAGGAGGGGCCAGGTGTGAACGAGTTGGGGAGGTCGAGGTTTACGGCGACCCCTCCGTCCGCGATGCAATTCGTATTGCGGAGACCTCCCCTTTGTAAGGGGAGGAAAAAACGTTGGCTCAGTGAAGCAAGTCCAAAAACGAAATGAACATCAACCCGATCGATAGCGAGGGCAAAAGCAGCTGGGATAACATCATCCTGCCGAACATTCCCGACCTCCAAGGGATTCAAACCTATATTGCCAACGGAGGATACGAGGCATTTAAGAACGCTCTGGAGATGAAGCCCGAAGCGGTAACGGATGAAGTCAAAAAGTCCAACCTGCGCGGACGGGGCGGCGCATGTTTTCCGACCGGCCTGAAATGGACCTTCATGCCGAAGCAGACGACGAAGGTAAAATACCTTTGCGTCAACGGAGACGAGTCTGAACCCGGAACATTCAAAGACCGGCAGATCTTCGAGTCTAACCCGCACCTGATGATTGAAGGTACCCTGATTGCTTGTTACGCGATGGGTATCAATACAGCGTACATTTATATTCGAGGCGAATACGGCAGGTGGATCAACATCGTTGAAAAAGCTCTCGCCGAGGCGTACGAGAAGGGCTTTGTGGGCGAGAAGATTCTCGGCAAAGATTTTTCAACGAACATTTACGTCCACAAAGGCGCCGGAGCTTACATCTGCGGCGAAGAATCTGCGTTGATGAACTCGATTGAAGGCGAGCGGGGATATCCGCGGATCAAGCCGCCCTTTCCAGCGCAGTACGGTCTGTGGGGCTGCCCAACCACGATCAACAACGTGGAAACGATTTGCAACGTGCCACTGATTATCAAGAACGGCTGGGAATGGTATTCAAAGATTGGCGCGCCCAAGCATCCAGGCCCGATTCTCGTTGGTGTAAGCGGACATGTGAACAAGCCCGGCGTGTACGAAATGCCAACGGGTGTCCCGCTGCTCGAAATCATTTACAAGTGGGCCGGCGGGGTTCCGGGCAACAAGGGCATCAAAGCGGTGATCCCGGGCGGCTCGTCGACAATGGTTGTTCGAGGCGACCAGCTGGAGGGCGTGAAGATGGATGCCGACTCGATGAAAGCCGCAGGCTCGGCTGTCGGCACGGCCGGTCTCATCGTCATGGATGAAGATACAGATTTGATCAAAGTCCTTGCCCGTATCGCAAAGTTTTACTATCACGAGTCCTGCGGCCAGTGCACACCGTGCCGCGAAGGCACCGGATGGCTTTGGAAAACTCTGAAGCGGTTTGAAAAACACGAAGGCCGGTTGCAGGACATCGAATTGCTCATGGACATTGCCAACAATATCGAAGGAAACACGATTTGCGCTCTCGGAGACGCCGCCGCGTGGCCCATCCAGGCAATGATCCGCCGATTCAGAGAGGAATTCGAGAAAAGAGTTTCTCCAAAAGAAGCAAGAGTTCCTGCCTCTGCTGTGGCCTAAAAGTGGCATCCTCTTTTTGATCCCCTTTCAGATTCTCACCTAACAAAATCCCTTAATTTCCGTATTATTGGGAACACTGCTGTCCGCTGAATCGTCAATACATTCGGTAACATCTCAAAAAGTGGACAGCCGCCGTGAGAATATCCAATTCCGTTGCAGCAATTGACCCACCCTGGCCGGTGAAATCCGAGAGGACATCCGTGGCCGTTGCCGAAAGAAAACCAGCGTCGGCTCCAACTCAAAAACTCGACGAAAAAAGCGACGATGTTCTTATTACGCTCTTCCAGAGCGGCGAGGAAGACGCGTTCCGGATCCTCGTCCAACGGTATCAGGAACGTGTCCGAAACCTCATACATTCGATCTTTCACGACCCCTTCCTCGTCGACGACCTAGCCCAGGAAGTTTTCATCAAGGCCTACTTGGCGCTTCCGAATTTCCGTTTTGAATCATCATTCTATACGTGGGTCTACAGGATCGCCGTGAACAAATCCCGCGACGAAATGAGACGCCGCAAAGTGAAAAAATGGCTGTCGTTTGCATCCATGGCTGAAACAACGGATAAGGAATTCCATGAGAAGACCGCCGTCCATCCCGTGAACAACGAGGCACAGGAGCTCGTCGCCAAAGGACTCGAACTGCTGCCGGAAAAATTCCGCGTTCCGATTCTCCTGAAAGATATTGACGGGTTCTCCTATGAAGAAATGGCCAACGTGATGCAATGTGAGCTCGGAACCGTTAAATCCAGACTTTCCCGGGGGCGGGCGATGCTTCGCATCGTGCTGAAGCCCCTCCTGGAGGAGGCCGAATAATGAAAACCTATACAAGAAAACAACTTTCGCACGCACTCTCGCTGTACCTCGACGGTGCGCTCAATGAAACAGAGCGTCGCGAGCTGGAAGAATACATTTCGGCGCATCCGGACGCTCAACAAGAGCTGAACGAGCTCAGGAACCTCGAGCGTCTTTTGGCAGATCGGCCCAAGCTGAAAGAAAATCCTGTGTTTTGGGCTAAGTTATCTGCAGCTCTGAAACATCCGCAGGCCGAGACCGAGACGATCCTGCCGTTTCCCCGCAAGTTTGTACCGGCTGTGGCAATGGCCGGAATCGCTGTCCTGGTTCTCGGCGGCGTTTTCCTGTTTCAAAACCGTGACCAGCTCGGCGAATTTTTCTCCGAGAAATCAAAAATAGTAAAGGACGTATATGAGCAAGGTGTGCTGAAAGGCTCGATCTTGCCGCTGTTCTCCGACATCGACAAAAACCAGGTGCTGCAGTTCTCTCTTCTAGGAACGCTTTCCCTCGACTCTAAACAAGAATCTTCGTTGAGGGTGGACGAAGAGGCGGAGAAGGGATACCGTATCGAATTCGGCAAGGGTAAAACAAAGCAAACGAAGCCGGTGACTGTCCAGAATTTCAAGGAAGAAGTCCAGTTGTCATCGAAACAGGAGAAAGTCATCGATTCCATGCTGGCGGTCATGAAAGACCGGATCGAGGCCTCTGTGCTCGTCTCGGAAAACGACGCATTGGTGATCGACCCCGAGCTGTCAAAGCTCAACCGAGTTATGGTGTCCAACATTGCGGCCTCACTCGAGCCCACGCAGCGTGTCCGGTTTAACAGATTCCTCGAGACACGCGATGCCCCATATATGGTTTCCGTGCAACAAGTCCGGAGAGACAGCAGGGAACGAACACGTCAGACGCTTGTGAACATACACAAAGCTCATGGCTTCCAGCAATTCCTGGTGGTCACGGCAGACACGGTGATTTATGCCAAAGTGGACATCAATATCGACAGCATCAGAAACGAGTTCGAAGCGAAGTTCAGACATATGCCTCCCATGATGCCCCGCGCTGACCGGGTTATGCGCATGCTCAGAGACCGCGAGCTGGCGGCATTCCCGCGCACACGAGCTCTGCCGCGCTCTCTCCAGGTCTACGGCGATTCTCAGGCTTTCAGTATTGAAATCGAGAAAGAAATGGTTGCGCCCGAGATCACCGGCCACTCGATTGACGTGCTGCCGAGAATGCGAGCCACAGCCCGGAGTCGTCCTTCGATGAGGGGGTTTGGCTTCCAGTTTGTTTCACCGGGCACCGGCGAAAGTCTGAGCGTCAAGTTTTTCGATGAATCAGGCCGGGCTTTCGATTCCATGGTTCCTCTGCCAGGGCAACGCTATCAAAAAACATACCCGCCAAAGCTCGACAGCTTGATGAAAGCGATGGACGAGAAGAGGATGAGGGAAGAATCCGGCCTCCCACAGGATCGACGCAGGCAAGAAGAATAGAGAAGTCAGACTTCTGACATGTTTCAAAATAAGAGAAGTCTGACTTCTGACTAGATAAAACCCCGGCTTTCAAAAAGGTCGGGCTTTTTTGTTTTGTGTCACTCTTGTCATTCCCGCATGCTTTTAGCGGGAATCCAGGACCTCGCTTTGTCTCGTCTTCTGCTTACTACCACGCTCGTGTGACAATGAATTTCGGGTTCTGGATGCCCGCTTAAAATCCGCGGGCATGACAAGATGTTTTTTCATGCAATCTTCATCTATTGCGTTGACATTCCCGCCAATTTCCTCTATATTTCTAAGCTTCACTTTGAACAACGTTTTCATCTTGGAGAATACGCAGTGGAAATGTCAACAAAAACCAGGTTTTTCAAACCGGAAGAGGTTCCGCAGAAGTGGTTCCTCGTGGATGCCTCCGGGAAGACTCTTGGCCGGATAGCGTCTCAGGTTGCCAGGATTCTCCGCGGGAAGCATAAACCATTCTTTACCCCAAACGCCGACCTCGGAGATTTCGTGGTTGTTGTCAATGCAGAAAAGATTCGTGTCACGGGTAGAAGGACGGAACTGAAAGAGTTCTACCACAACACCTTATATCCCGGAGGAGCTGTCTTTGAGAGGTTCAAAGACCTGATCAAAACAAAACCGGAATGGGTGTTCGAACACGCTGTCAAAGGAATGATCCCGAAGAACCGTTTGGGAAGAGTAATCATCAAGAAACTGAAAGTGTACCGGGGAACCTCACACCCTCACTCAGCTCAGCAACCTGAACCACTGTCGTTTTAACAAAGGACTAGCAAATTGATGACACCTGTGATGACTGTCGGCCGTCGTAAGAATGCCGTCGCCCGCGTCAAGTTGAAAGAAGGTTCAGGGAAAATTACGATTAACGAGCGGGATCTGGAAAACTATTTTCCGGTGGACACACTGCGCAGCGAAGTCTTGAAGCCTTTCAAGACAACAGAGACCCTCGGCCGCTATGACGCAAAGATCCGCGTCAATGGTGGAGGCTCCACAGGCCAGGCGGGAGCGATCAAACTCGGCATCGCCCGTTCCCTCGTGGCCATCGACGAAGATTTGCGCTCGAACCTGAGAAAGGCCGGCCTCTTGACCCGCGATCCCAGGATGGTTGAGCGAAAGAAGTACGGCCAGAAAAAGGCCCGTAAGCGGTTCCAATTCTCGAAGCGGTAAGAATTTTCGGTCGGGCAGACATTGTTGTCTGCAATGGTGGACAGGCGTGAATGCCTTTCCTACCAAGATGTACCATCAATCATATTCTCTGATTCAACCGGCAGTGTCGAGTCCGCCCCCAGGCGGATAAGATTCCGGAAGAAGACGACGAGAATAGTCGAACAACTAATATAAGGAACGATGCATGCCTCGCGTAGAGCTTGACGCCCTTCTGCAAGCGGGCGCCCATTTCGGGCACCTCACCCGCCGCTGGAACCCCAAAATGAAGCCGTATATTTTCATGGAACGCAACGGCATTCACATCATCGATTTAAAGAAAACCCAGGAGATGCTGGATTCGGCTTGCAATGCCATTTCGAAAATTGTAGCCGAAAACCGCCGGCCCCTGTTTGTCGGGACAAAAACACAGGCGAAGGAGGTGGTGACGGAAGAAGCGAAGCGTTGCAACGCCTTCTATGTGACGGAACGCTGGCTTGGCGGAATGCTGACGAACTTCGCCACCATCAGAAAAAGCGTGAAGCGGCTGACGAACATCGAGAAGATGGAAACAGACGGCACGTTCGAAAGCATCACGAAAAAAGAACGCCTGACATTGTCGCGTGAGCATGAAAAGCTTCAAGATATTCTTGCCGGCGTTGTGGACATGACCAGGCTTCCCGGAGTGCTGTTTGTCGTCGACATCCAGAAAGAATCCATTGCGGTCAGCGAGGCAAAGCGGCTCAACATACCGGTTATCGCCATCACGGACACGAACTCGGACCCGGAACACATCGATTACCCGGTGCCCGCGAACGACGATGCGTTGAAATCGATACAACTGATCACGAAAGCAATTACGGACGCCGTTCTCGAGGGCAATGAGCGGGCGTCAGCGAAGAAAGCGGCCGCCGAGGCTGATGCAGAAGCCGAAGCAGCGCATAAGAAATAAAAGGAATGATATGTCGGTGAGCACGGAAATAGTAAAGCAGCTGAGGGAAAAAACGGGCGCCGGGATGATGGACTGTAAAAGGGCGCTGGAAGAAACCGGTGGAGATATCGAGAAGGCGATCGAGCATCTTCGGAAGAAAGGCGCAGCCACGGCGGCCAAACGTGCTGACAAGGAGACGAATCAGGGCGTTGTGGAAGCGTACATCCATGCCGGCGGCCGGATCGGCTCGATGGTGGAGTTGAATTGCGAGACGGACTTTGTGGCCAAGACGCCGGATTTCAAGCAACTCGCACACGACATCGCCATGCAAATCGCTGCGATGAGCCCGCAGTATATCTCGCGGGACAAAGTTTCCAAGTCGATGATCGAGAAGGAAATGGAAATCTACAAATCTCAGGCGGCGAACGAGGGGAAGCCCGCGGACATTGCCGAAAAAATAGCGCAGGGACGGCTCGACAAGTTTTATCAGGAAGTTGTCCTGATGGAACAAAGCTTCATCAAGGATTCCGGCAAGACGATCAAGGATTTGTTGGACGAGGCGACGGCGAAAGTTGGCGAAAGGGTCTCC
Source organism: Ignavibacteriales bacterium (assembly GCA_031406095.1). Lineage (GTDB taxonomy): Bacteria > Bacteroidota > Ignavibacteria > UBA10030 > UBA10030 > JANOGR01. The sequence continues at coordinate 10,268 of JANOGR010000007.1, read as the reverse complement.
ATCGGCCGATTTCAACGATACCATCTTGGCGAAAATCACACGTAACAGGAATCCCGAAGCAATTCGGGATTTTTTTTGACAGAGCATTCGACCATGCCTCAACTCAAGTATAAACGGGTCCTCCTGAAACTCAGCGGCGAAGCGCTCATGGGAAACCAGGACTACGGTATCGACTCCGCTATTCTGGGCCAATTCGCCCAGGACATTAAGGAAGCTCAGCAGGTTGGGGTCGAGATCGGGATCGTAATCGGGGGAGGGAATATTTATCGGGGAATCGAGAACTCTTCTGACGGCATCGACAAGGTGACCGGCGACCACATGGGAATGCTTTCGACCGTCATCAACGCGCTCGCATTGCAGAGCTCCCTGGAGCACCACGGCGTCCAGACCCGGTGCCAGACCGCCATCAATATGGAAAAAATCGCCGAGCCGTTCATCCGCCGTAAAGCGATCCGACACCTCGAAAAGGGAAGGGTCGTGATTTTCGCGGCCGGGACGGGTAACCCGTATTTCACCACAGACACGGCAGCAGTGCTCCGGGCCATCGAAATAGAGGCAAATGTCATCCTGAAGGGCACGAGGGTGAACGGCGTGTATGACAGCGATCCGGAAAAAAACGCCTCAGCCATTCACTTCCCCGAGATATCGTATGCCGACGTCCTGAAGAAAAATCTGCGTGTCATGGATATGACGGCTATTACACTGAGCAAGGAAAACAAGCTTCCCCTGGTTGTATTCAACATGAATGTCCCCGGGAATCTGAAACGAATTGTCGTGGGCGAGAACGTCGGGTCGAAAGTCACTGACACCCCCCTGACAGTTCACTAAACCACAAACACTAACTCGAACGTACAGATGGTCAAAGACATACTTAAAAATATTGAAGACCGGATGAAGAAAGCTGTGGAAGTCGTTCGCGAAGAGCTTGTAAGGATCCGCACAGGCAAGGCAACGACCGCATTGTTGGATGGAGTCAAGGTTGACTACTACGGCCAGATGACGTCGTTGAACCAGGTGGCCAACGTGAGCACGCCCGATGTCCACACGATCTCGGTTCAGCCGTGGGAAAAGAACATGATTCAAGAGATTGAAAAGGCCATCCTCAACGCAAACCTCGGTCTGAATCCGGTAACGGACGGAATCCTGGTCCGTGTCCCCATTCCAAAGCTGAACGAAGAGCGCCGGCGCGAGCTGGTGAAGCTCATTAAAAAATTCGGGGAGGACGGAAAAATCGCCGTGAGGAATGTGCGGCGGGACGGGATCGAACATCTGAAGAAATCTGAAAAACAGGAACACTTCTCAGAAGACGAGCGGAAGCGCGGGGAACAGGAAGCACAGAAGCTCACAGACAAATACGTCAAGGACATTGATAGCTTGCTGGCGATGAAAGAAAAAGAAATTATGGAAGTGTAAAATGAATTCGGAGTGCGGAGTGTTGAATGAGGAAATTAATATAAGATCCCGAACCTGTTTCGGGATTTTTTTTGTAACATTTGGATGCCAAGCTCGTAATGGAGAGTGTTACAGGAGGATAAAATGCCGGAACCGACCAAGCGTCTTTACCGAAGTCAGACCAACAAAGTTCTTGCCGGAATTTGCGGCGGATTTGCCGAGTACCTCAATCTCGACCCTGTTGTCGTCCGCGTCCTTTGGATTTTCCTGACCTTGTTTGGCGGGTCGGGAATTCTTCTTTACATCATATCTTGGTTTGTCATTCCCTTGAATCCAACCCCATCGGCGCCGATCGGAACTCAGGTGGGCGGTGCCCAGGCGGCGCGCATTATAGGAATTATTCTTGTCGCCATTGGGTTGATTGTCCTCCTCGACAACCTTGAGGTGCTTCATTTTGAACGGTGGATGCGCCGTTCGTGGGAGTTCGTCATTCCCGTGGTGCTGATCGCGACAGGAGTCTTGCTCCTGACGAGGCGGAAAAAGGACGATTCCCCCGGAAGTACACCGAGCACGGGTGTCGGTGGTTCCTCGGATCAACCCGAACCCGGACAAGGATCCTCAACATCGCCGGGCTCACAGAGGAGGCTCTTCCGTTCGATGACAGACCGCAAACTGTTCGGTGTGTGCGGGGGGCTGGGAGACTATTTTGCAATCGACCCGACTATTATCCGGGTTCTCTTTATCCTTTTTGCGATTCTGTCATTCGGGTTCGGCATTGTCCTCTATATCATCATGCTGCTTATCATGCCTGAAGAGCGGTTCGTTCGCACATGAGCCAGTCCGGAATCCCCGAACGAAAAGACTTTCGCGTTCCCTTCCTCGCCGTTTTGTTGATTACGCTTGGAGTCGCGCTTTTTCTCGACCGCCTTGATCTTATAGCACTTCGCTGGGGCAGAGTCATTTGGACCTGCATTGCGGTATACGGTGCGGCGCTGATCGTGATGGCTTTCACGAACAGAAAAAAAGGAACTCTTACCTGGGGAAACATCCTGTTCTTCTTTGGAGGACTGGTTGCCCTGTATCAATGGCGGGTCATCCCACGGAATGAATTCTACGCGATGCCTCTCCTGTGTGTCGCACTTGGGCTTTCTTTTCTGATTTCATACTTCTACAGCCCCGGTAATCCTGTTCTATTAATTCCAGCCATATTGTTTATCGGTTTCGGCGTGGTATTCTACATGTGGTGGTGGGATTACATAGATTGGTTTGACTTCAGGTATTACGCTCGAAGATACTGGCCGGTGCTGTTGATTGCGTTAGGAGCTGCGATTGCAGTGAGAAAAAGGTAGAAGTCTGACTTTTGGCAGGTGACCGTTAGTAAAAGTCAGACTTCTTACTTGCGAACTTTTCCAAACAGTTTCCGTTCTACTTCTTTTTCTATCTTCCTCGCTTCAGCAAATTTCATCACAAATTTCTCATAGTCTCTTCCCGATCCAATCAGGTCATTCCTCAACTGAATCCTGCGAGAATCACTCTTTTTGTTTTCAGAAATCCACACGGTAAAATCGGAATAATTCCAGTCCTTAGGATTCTGGACAAGATTCGCTTGAACCGGGTTTAGGTGAATGTAACGGCAAACATGTGCCAGGTAATCATCAGTATCAATGAGCTTTGGCTGAAATTCTTGCTGGAACAAATGGCCGACACGGCTATTCCACTTGTTGAACGATTTGACGTAGGATGTCGTAAAAGCCCACATCAGATTGGAAAAGGCAGCTGGTTTCGAGAGCTCTACCAAGAGGTGATAATGATTGGGCATTAAGCAATGCACGAGGAGATTCACTTCTGCGGATTTAAAATAAGAGTTCAGTTGTCGTAGAAAGAAATCATAGTTTTCATCATGCAGGAAAACTCTTTGCTTGTTGTTGCCGCGGTTGTAGATGTGATAAATTTTTCCAGGCTCATAATACATAGATAGATCCTGTCAGAAGTCTGACTTCTACCTCGTTACACTTGCCAGAAGTCAGACTTCTGACTTGTCTTTAATGCGCCTCTAACCAGCTCGCCCCAACTCCGATTTCCACTTCAATGGGCACTTGAAGTTCCATGGCTTTCTCCATGTATTCTTGAACGAGCTTCCTCATCTTCTCTTCCTCGTTTTTCCGTATTTCGAACACCAGCTCATCGTGAACCTGTAGGATCATTGAACTCTGGAGTTGGTTTCTCCTGATCGACTCATCGATTCTGATCATCGCCAGCTTGATCATGTCCGCAGCTGTTCCCTGAATCGGCATATTGATAGCTTGTCGCTCCGCGTTTCCTCGAATGTTTTGATTCCTGCTGTTGATGTCCGGCAAATACCGCCGCCGGCCCAAAAGCGTTTGCACGAAACCCTTTCGACGAGTCATGTCGATCGTATCGTTGATGTATTGTTTTACCTTTGGAAACCTCTCAAAGTATTTGGCGATGATCTCCTTCGCTTCTGGCTGAGGAATCTCCAACCTTGTGGCAAGTCCGAACGGGCCAATTCCGTACATGATGCCGAAATTGACTTCCTTCGCTTTCCTGCGCATATCGCGGGAAACTTCACTGAGCGGGACTCCGAAAACCTTCGCGGCCGTGGTGGCATGGACATCCTCTTTGTTCCTGAAGGCCTCGGTCAAGCTCTCATCGCCCGAGATATGAGCCATGACACGGAGCTCGATCTGCGAATAATCCGCCGACAAGATGAGGCCGTCTTTGTGCCCTGGAATGAAGGCCTTGCGGATGGACCTGCCGATCTCAGTTCTGATGGGAATGTTTTGCAGGTTGGGATCGCTGCTGGAGAGCCTGCCGGTTGCGGCAATCGTCTGGTTGAAGGATGTGTGTACCCGGCCCGTGCGTGCGTGAATTAACTTCGGCAGGGCCTCCACATACGTGGATTGAAGCTTGGCGAGCTGCCGGTATTCAAGCAGTTTCTCCACGATGGGGTGTTCGTCCACAAGTTCTTCCAACACGCCCACGTCTGTTGAAAAACCTGTTTTGTTTTTTCTCACGGTGCGAAGCTTGAGCCTGTTAAACAACACGTCGGCCAACTGCTGGGTGGAATTCACGTTGAACGGTTCGCCAGCCAGCGAGTGGATCTCGCGGGTCAGGTTGCCGAGTTGCCGCTCCAGATCTTTCGACATTTCTCCAAGAAACTGAACGTCGACTCCCACGCCGGCCTGTTCCATGCGCGTGAGCACGGCGACAAGTGGAAACTCGATGTCCTCGCAAAGTCGGCTCATGTTTTCCTTTTCGAGCATCGGGTTGAACAACTTGTATAATCGAAAACTGATGTCGGAGTCCTCGCACGAATAGTTAGACAGAGATTGGACGGTTACTTCACGGATATCTTTCTGATTCTTGCCGGAGCCCGTTAAGTCCTCGAACGTGATTGTCTTGTAGTGAAGATACTCGCGGGCAACGTCGTCCAGCCCGTGGCGGCCGTCGGCCCTCAAAGCATAGCTTGCAATCATCGTGTCGAAGAGCGGGCCTTCGAAGGAAATGCCGTACTGTGAGAGAACGAGAAAGTCGAATTTCAGGTTATGCCCGATTTTTCGGACGCTAGGATTTTCGAGGAACGGTTTGAGCTGGGCGCAGACAAGATTTGCATCGAGGCCCGCGTCAAGTCGAGGCGTGTTCACCGGGTTGCCGAAAAGGTCGGTTTGTTCCCTTGTCTCAGAGGATACGGAAATGAAGAAGGCCTCTCGTGGTTTGAGGGAAATCGAGATTCCTACCAGTTGCGTGTGGAGCTCATTCGTCGAAGTTGTCTCTGTGTCGACAACGAATTCTTTTGACTGCCTAAGCTTTGTGCAAAGGGCCAACAATTGAGTCTGATTCGTGATGAGTGTGTAGGTGTGTTGATCCTTTGTAATGTCAGTGAGATCCTCAGCAGCGGGGAGTGAGGGTGCATCCTCAGGGGGTTGCGCTTTGGCTCCGCCCTCACGCAGCCTTCTCGCCAACGCTTTGAAATCGAGCATTTCAAAGAGTCGCAGGAGGGCCACGTTGTCCTGCCCGCCCGCTTTCATCGTGTGGAAATCCAGATTCAGAGGAACTTCGGTATGAATCGTTACAAGCCGTTTGGAAAGGCGTGCGAGGTCTTCGTTTGCGGCGAGCTTTTGCTTGACGCCTTTTTGAGGGATTTGCTCGATACTGCGATAAATATCCTCGATGCTCCCGAATTGTTGAACCAGCGGGATGGCCGTCTTTTCGCCAATGCCCGGCACACCCGGAACGTTGTCGGAGCTGTCTCCCATGAGGCCGAGAACGTCGATAACAAGGTTCGGTGGAACGCCGAATTTTTTCAAGACGCCTTTCAGGTCCACGATTTCAACTTCAGTACCACCCTTACCGGGTTTGTAGATCTTTGTTTTTTCGGAAACGAGTTGCATGAAGTCCTTGTCCGACGTGACAAGGTAGGTATTCACATTTTCTTCCTCGGCTTTTTTCGCCAGAGTTCCCATGATGTCGTCTGCTTCGAACCCGTCCACTTCGACGACGGGAATATTGTAGGCTCTTACGACCTCCTTGAGCGGGCCGAGCTGTGACAGCATGTCCTCCGGCATTTTCTGGCGGGTAGCTTTGTAGTCCTTGTATTCTTTGTGACGGAATGTGGGTTTGCTCGTATCGAAGACGACGGCAATGTAATCCGGCCGCTCGTCGTCCAGAATTTTGTTGAGGAAGGTGACGAAGCCATAGATGGCGCTGGTGTTTTCGCCCTTGGCGTTGACGAGCGGGCGTTGGATAAATGCGAAGTAGGAACGGTATGCAATGGCCATACCGTCGATGAGGAACAATCTTTGAGTGGTCATTCTTCGAGAGAGACTACAGGTTGGCCGACATCCTCGGAGCTTGAATGTGGTTGGTTTCGTCTCATGTCGACGAAGAATCCCCGCACAAGGAACACCGTGAGTATCAGAATTCCACCCGTGATGAAAAAGTTTTGTCTCAGTCCCACATGTGCCGCTATGAATCCACCGGCCAAAGGGCCAATCATGTTGGCCAATATATTCCCGCTCGACGCAATGCCCATAATGCCCCCGCGCCGTTCAAGAGACGTGTTCTTGCTGATGTAGGAATACAGCGTTGGCAGCATGCCGCCGAGGCAAAACCCCAGTGTTGCCCGGAAGAAGATCAATTGGTAGGCATTCGTCACCAGACCTTGTGCTGCATAGGAAACCCCCGCACCGAGAATTGCGATGCTCAGGTTCTTTTTATAACTCTTGACATCGTTCCGTTTGCCCCACCAAGGTGCAGAAATGACCACAAAGATTCCTACGACCGAGAAAATACCCCCCGCCATGGTGGCAAGCAATTCCGTAGCGCCCACGAGCGATTCGACATACAAGGCGAAAATCGGCTGGATCATGAAAACGGCCGTTTGGGAAATCAGCATGATGGCAAGCGCAATTCGAATCGGTTTCGATGAGAAAGCATAGCGGTAGTTACTGGCCACGGAAAGCTGCTGATGTCCGTCGATTCCCGGACGCTCTGTTTCCTTGACGAACTTGATGATGACAATTCCACTGACTGTGCACAGAACTGCGACGATGTAAAAAATGGGCCTGAAACCTATGACATCTGCGAGGGTGCCTCCTACGAGAGGTCCAATGACATTTCCACTCGATTGCGCTGTCTGCATAAGGCCCACAGCATACCCAGCTTTTTCGCGAGGCGTGGTTGCGGAGACAAGTCCAAGCGCCGCGGCGATAAATCCGCTGATCGCTCCCTGGATCATCCGAAAGATGAAAAGCATCTCGACGTTTTGAGCAAGGCCGATGAGTAACTGCGAGGCTGCAAGTCCAAAAATCGCCCGAACGGTCATGAGTTTTCGGCCGTGGCGGTCTCCCAAGTGACCCCAGACGGGTGTGAGGAAAAACGAAAGGAAAAAAGGCCCTGCGAAAACAAGGCCGCTCCATCGGGCCACGTCCTCAGGTGACTCTACACCGAGTTCGCGGATGTAAAATGGCAGGAAAGGCACCACGAGGCTCATGCCGACCATCGCAATAAATTGCGAGGCCCACATGATATACAGGTTCTTACGCCAGGGTTCGAGGGGTGTCTTCACGAGTCGAATGGCATCCTTTTACCGTCTGACTTCCTCAAGGAACCTTCTCATGAATTGATAGTTCTCAGAATCGAATTTCCGCTCAACCGTCTGTCCGCTCCCCTTAATTCTCACAATGACTTCCCGTGCTTCCAGAATTGTCTCGAGGATTTCAAACGGAGCCTCATACACCGCGGTCTCTGAGGGGTGTCCTTCGATGGACTGCTGCACATACCTGCCCGCCACAATAGGAAGCCGGGTCACCCGGCCGTCAATTCTAAAAACAATGTGCTCGGTGGTATCGATGGCGAGCCATTCTTTCAACAAAAGACTCTCGTGGAAATATTCGGCAATCAAATAGAATGCCTTCGTCCCGTTCTGCTTCACCCGACATTCAGCGTTTAGGCTGACTCTCTTGCTAATTGGATAGCCGGCGAGAACATTGCCCGTGGATCGGATTACGGTGGTGTTGTCGGATTCGTCTGTAAATCTAACGGTTTCGTACAAGACCTGACTGCACGCCGGCAGGAGGAAGAAGAGGACTGTCGCGGCTAACACATGTAAGAAGCCTGACTTTTTACATGTAGGTTCATTTTCCAAAGTCAGACTTCTACCCGGGTTCTTCCCGTTCATTTGAGTGTCAACACCTTTGCTTCCAGATTCTTGTCCAACAGTTTCTCAACATCTTCCAGTTTCACCACGCCATAGTAGAATTCTCCCGCCGACATGGCTTCTGCTTGAACGGCTTTGAAAATATCGAGGTAGCTGTTTTTCCCGTTCACGAAGTTGAGCACTTCGTACTGCATTTCTCCGTGCATCCCCGGGATGCGCGTCCGTTTCTGAAAATACTCCGTCAGGTTCGCGATGTTCACGGGGATTTTCTTACTCAACTCGCGTTCCTTTTCGGACATGACGAGTTTTGGCGCACTCGATTTTCCGGTTGCAGAGACGAAAAACTCGTCCAATCTGTCGACCGAGCTCTCGGTCTGACTTGAGAGCGCCTTTTTCAGGTTGTCGATGTATGCACGGGCTGTTCGTTGCTGGGCGAATATCCGAACGCTCTCCAGCGCCCGACCCTCGCGCACATATGCCTGCTCGACAAGGTTTCGGGCAGCTTTGTAAGCATCGTCTGCATCGCCACTCTTGTTCTTCGCGATATGATGCTGTGCAGAAAGAACATCCTGGCTGATGCGCTTCAAAGCTGAATGATAAACTTCTGACGCAATGACGGATACATCTTTATCCTCGGCGTTGGCCAAATACCAGGCCGTGGAAGCAGCGATGAAAGCATTGCGTTTGAGCTGAGTCTGGTCTCCTTGAGCGTAATCGTCGTCCGTCGAGTGTATAAAATCATCGGGCATGTTCGTGAGCGTGACGCCGGGGATTCCAATGACTCCCTCATTGAACACAAGGTGGTCGGTGCTGTTAAAGTACGGAACCACCATGGCGCCGAAGCGTTCACGGGTGCCAAGGTGCGATAAGATCGCTTTTGAATACGGTTGTGCCGAACCTGCTTGTGCGGCCGCGAGAAACTGCGTATTTCCGAGCACGACATAGTTCACAATGTTCTCGACAACATCGCTCAGATAGCTCGGCAATGAATGCGGCGTCCGGGTAATGTGCTGGATGCGGCTTCCCATCGACTGCTTTGCCATCACCATGTCCTGGTTGATGTTGGCCAGGAATTTTCGCCGGTCCTCCGGGTGGTCCATGAAATACTGGTATTCAGAGGAAATCTCGTCAGCCCAAAAAAACCTGATGTCGCGCTTCGGCCGAGGGAGCCTGCCTTCTTTGATTCCGCGAACGAGTGTCCTGGCAATATCGAGGATGCTCACGCAGCCCGAACCGTCGTCGTTGTACGAAGGCTTTTCCTCCTGAAGGTGCGCCGTCAGGATAATTTGCTGGTCCTGGATGCTTGATCCTCTGATCCATCCCTCGATGTATTCTTCCCATGCGGTCTCGGCGAAACTTGCGTCAATGTCTACTTTGACAGTAACAGGTCCTTTTTTCAGCAGGTCCTGAAGCAACTTGCCTTTTCGCGGACTCACCATGAAACCGAAGGTACCTTCTTTGCCTTCACTGTTCTTGTATGGAATCCCCGACCATGCCACCTGATCCGGACGCTCGACCATGTTGCTTGTTCGAGGAAACGTGTGGTAGAAGGAAGAGACCACTCCCAGTGCTCCCCGTTTCCAAACAGCCTGATTCATCACGGCTCCGGGACCCGAGCTGGTCAGAACGATTTTTCCTTTCACATCCTTGTTCACGTAGTCGGTATCTGCCACTCCGGCACCGACATCGATAAGCTCGGCTTTCACATGTGTCGTTCGTGAATTCGTTGCGAGGGCGACTGCATATTCTGCATAGCTTCCAAGCTTGATCTCGGTCGGTTCAACGACCCACAACTCGCCCATGGTGGGCGACCAGCCTGGGTTATTGGCTTTGTGACGGACAATCTTCACGTCCTCAAGGCCGTATTCCTTCGCTTTCTTTTCGATGAACAAAGCAGATTCGTGATACTCTTTTGAGCCGCTCATCCTGTGGTAGTGAGCAAGCCAGCGCATGTTATCCCACGCGACATCGCCCGAAAGCTCGTTCACCAAATATTGCTCGACCTTTGAGTCGATGAAAAGTGAGGTCTGGGCGCCTGCCCGTTGGACAAGCAGAACTGCTATGAAACACGCAAGCAACGGAGCGACTCGAACAATGAGTTTCATGGGTTCCTCCAAGTGATGAGAGAAGTGGGAGAGTAAGACAGACAAAATATGGGTGAATATAAGGAATGAAGGGCTGAAAACAAAAATGAAGA
>JANOGR010000006.1:0-2611 GCA_031406095.1 Ignavibacteriales bacterium | reverse complement strand
AAAACAGGAACGCCTTTTGCCGCTCGGCAAGGTTTCGCACGACCGTCCGTACGGCCCCGTTCGGCGAAACAGAGAGAAGGTCGTGCATATCGACGAAATACACGGTTCCCTCAGCCGCCACCGTCATCCACCTGATGTTTCGGAATTTGCCGCCGGCAAGCATTGTCACTGTTCCAGCGGGAGAACGTTTCCGGATGAAACTCGAATCTCCCCGATCGGCCCAGTACATGTTGCCGTGTCGGTCGTGAATGAAGTGAAAATCATCATAATCGTCGAGGAAACCCTGGCGGGCGGGAATGATGTCGGTGAGCGTCCCGTTCGCGCTCAGGCGCCACACACGGTGTCCCCATTTTTTCGTTGCATCACCCTCGTACCAGAGGTGTTCACCGTAAAGGTTATCCTGAGGGTCGATGTAAAGCTCATGTGTGTGGACGTTTCGAACAGCAATGCTTTTTGTGCCGTCGGGGGCGAGTTTCCAAACATGTTTAAGGTCGGTGTAATACGCGAACCCCCGGGAGTCCATCACAATGCCGACGCCAGGGTGGGCAAAGGCCGGTGAAAAACAGGCAAGGAGGAGGAAAAATATCAGCGTTTTCAAGGACGGGAAATCAATGCATTGTTTTTGGTTTTTTCGAATTCATTCGAGAGCTCTCGCAAAATAGGATGCCGCCTCACAAAAAAGGGTTTGAATGAGCGCGATGTGCTGTCCTTCAGGATGAGGGAGTTTCGCCTTCAGAAAACTCGAAAATTTCTTCTATAAGTTTCGAAAACAGCAGACTTGTTTTGAAGGCAAGATGTAGGCTGGGGTCGTATTTCTCTGTTTCGATCGCGTTCACTGTTTGACGGGAAACTTCGAGTTTTTCGGCAAGGTCGGCCTGGGACCAGTTGCGCTCAGCCCGGAGTGTCCGGAGTCTGTTCTTCATTGGTATTTTTTCCGTGCAAACGCGATGCCGCCGAAGTAAAGGACCGGCATCATGGCCCAAATGTGCCGATAACTCCAGTCTTCTTTGGGCAAGTCGACTGCGAGCTCCATCAATCCGAGCGTGAAAATGAGCAACATTGCCAGTGGAAAAGCGAGGGCAAGTGCTTCAAGCTGAATCTTGCGTTCCAGCTCATCGAGACCGCGTACATTGCGCACAAATGCCACCATGAACCATATGTAGAACGGAACGGGGAATAATGCCACAGCGACTCGAATTGATGTCGCGAGACCTTGACTTTCAAGTGCAGCCCGGGCGGCGAAATAGAACAGGATGAAGCTTACGGTGGCGGCCAGAAAGCCAAGATTCATCTTTTTCTCGTGTTTCGTTGTTTCCATTGTGGTTCCTTTCTTACTTGTTAAAAATGTTTAGTTAACTTGACACGATTTCAAAAATTGCATGGTAAACTTGACATATTATAATATTTTGATATTTAGATGTCAAGTTAATTTTACATCAAATTGTAAATTGTGTTTTTTAGAGGGTTTTCGCCGATTCTGTAACTAATGAGCGCTGGAAGGCAAAGTAAATAGGAAGGAAGGATGGTTCAAATCAGACTCAAAACCTAAGCGGATTTAGCATTCAGATCTTTTGTCGAAGGGCTAGCATAACGAGATAGGGGGTGTCTCCGCCTATTCGTTACATTTTCTTCTGCAGGCCCGCTGCTGTTTTTTCCACCCCTTGCCACACGCGCAACAGGTTGCCGCCCCACAGTTTCGCGACATCCTGCTCCGAATACCCGCGGCGCACGAGTTCCAGCGTTACGTTGAACGTCTCCGCTGCGTTGTTCCAACCGGTGATCCCTCCCCCGCCGTCGAAGTCAGAGCTGATGCCCACATGATCTACTCCGATCAGCTTCACAGCATGATCAATGTGATTCACAAAGTCCTGCACCGTAACGGGAGGCAGGGGAAACTTGACGTCAACTTCGCGCATGCGTTCGATGAATTTGGCGATCTGTTCTTGGGACAAGGATTGAGCGCCGCGACGGAAGCCGCCTCCGCGCCCGGCTCTCGATTCCGGCAGGCCGAACTCTTTTCGCACGACATTTATAGCATCCTGCCGCTCCGGAGAAACAGGACGCGTTTTTACAAATTCTCCGAGTGCAACGCATTGGACCACGCCGCCGTTCTTCTTGAGGGCCAGCAGAGTTTCGTCGTCCAAGTTTCGAGCGTTGTCATTGATTGCACGGGCGCCCGAATGCGACGCAATCACCGGTGCTTTTGAAAGGCTCATGGCGTCGAGCGCTGATTTTTTCGAGATGTGCGACACGTCCACCATAATACCGAGTCGGTTCATTTCAGCGATGACCTGTTTGCCGAATTCGCTCACGCCGTGGTGTTCCTCTTCCGCCTCGCCTTCGCCCGGATTTGCGGAGTCGCAAATATCGTTGTGGCGGTTGTGCGAAAGCGTAATGTAACGCCCGCCCCGCTGATGGAATTCCTTGAGCTTACCCAGGTCCTTGCCGATGGGCCAGCCGTTTTCGCCGCTGCATCTCCCGGCCCACGGCGACGAAGAGATCCAGGTGCCGGTGGATCTCCTGCGCGCGGCTTCCGGGAAAAAGAGCCAGCACCGGACGGTCGCTGCGAAGGTTCAGTCCGCGACGCGCGTCCTCCGACGTCGGGAGGTCC
>JANOGR010000344.1:0-6650 GCA_031406095.1 Ignavibacteriales bacterium | reverse complement strand
GAACACATTCTTGATGAGCGCTTTCTGTTCCCGTTCCTGCAGATACTGATAGACAGCTGCGCTGAAATATGCGAGCACCACCGAAAGGCTTGGGTTGACAATATTGATCAGGAGATTGCTGTTCGTAAACGCCAGAATTGCAAGCTCAAGGACGGCGGCAACGACCACGGCGGTTCCCAGGAAAGCGCCAATTTCCAGTAACCAGGCGTGCTTCATTTTGATTTGCCGGAGTCTCAAAAATCCAAGGAACGTGCAAACAGAAAAGATGAGAACCAGAGATACCTCTACCCAATGATCAGGCCTGGAAATGAATTCGTTATCAATAAGGTTTTGCAGAGCCGTTGCATGAATCTCGACACCGTGCATGGCATAGCTTTTTTGATCGCCCGCGTCAAGCTTGTAGATGGGCACCTGATGAATGTCCCGCTCTTCCGGCATAACAGAGCCGACCAGAACGATTTTGCCCTTGAGACGCTTCATGAGATCTTCATCGAACAGGTCCAAATCCTCGCCTATTTCAATCTCTTCCTTCGTTTTGAAGCCGGCGTCGTCGATAACCTGAGAGAATTTTTCATAGCGGAAGGTTTCATTCGGGCCATAGTAGCTCAGCAAGAAAGTCTGCCGATCGTATTTGGGAATCTGCCGGCCACCAAGAACAAAATAATCATCTGTAATTCCAGGAACGGTCAAAGGAGGTTGTGGGCGCTTGAGGTGCCTATTAAACGCTGCAAATGCAAATGTGGGGGCGAAGTCGTTACCAACCGTGATCATTGGAATATATCGGCGGCACACCCCATCACGGTCCTTGAAGATGTCCACCATGCCGATGTTCTTATCCACATCAAAAAATATGCTGCCGAAATTCTGCTCAACGGACCGCACTTCGTATTTTTCCGTCGAAGCTCCCGTGGGGACTTTTGTTGCCAGAATGACGTTGTCGTACTTCTTCAACACTTCGCGTAAGGCGGTGTCACCCCGAGCCGCATTCTGGAATTCAATATCGAATGCGACCACCCGCACACCAGCCCGCATGAGGTTCTCAATGAGGTGGGCGTAGTAGTTTCGGGGGAACGGGAAACGCTCAGGCATGGATTTCAAGTCGTCGTCCGAAATCCCGACGATGACCACATCCTTTTCTAATCGCTTGCCGTAGAGGTCTGACGATTCGTACCGATCCTGGTATCGATAATCAATCGTCAAAAGGTCGACGTTTTTGAGGAAGGTGATTTCTTCGAAAAGATATTCCTGGGTGACGAGGAGGACGAACAGGCCGATTCCCAGGCCGATCCCCAGCTTTTTGAGGAGTGGAAGCCACTTTTTCTTGAAGTCGTACGAAGCCATATCCGCCGTCAGAAGTTGAAGCGGTAGATCAGACTGGCGATCATATCGTCCGCAAATCCGGAATTCTTGATGTAGTCAACCTGCAGGACGAAATTGTGGCGTTCTTTATAAACGTAGTCTGCCCCCACCTGAACGTTAACGCGGCTGATGGCTCCGAAGGCAGGGCTTACAAGCCCGATAAGGCGAAGCTGGTCGTCCAGCATGCGATACTGTGCTCCGGCTGTGAGAATGGTGTAGTTGAATTCCGCCATAGAAAGAACACTATCCTTGTTGTCGGTGCGGAAAAGCTGGAGCTCGTTCTTGTTCTTACTGTAGAGAATTCCTAATGTTGTCTGCAAAGGCATATCAGAGAAATATGAAGTCAAAGCGGTCTGGACAAACATGTTCTGCTGGTTTTGCTTCTTGTAGGTGTTGTCTTTCCTGTCCGCAAGGCTGAAGCTGAGCGATGCCGAGTGGCGCATTCCGGCTTGAAAATCATAGTTGCTCGCAAAAAGGTAACGGCTCGTCAATTCGTCCGCAGAACTTGTAACGGAGGCACTGTCAGCGGGGGGACGGCCGACAAGAGCATCCCGTGTTCTCTGGTCGAGGCCTGCTTTTCGTCCGAACTGACCGTATCCGATTTGGAGTGTCGGAATGTTCACGCCCGGGTTGAGGGTGATCGACCCGTTCATGTTGAGATACTTCGTTGTGACTTCCTTCGTGCTTGCCGTGTTATCCTGCTTCTGCTCATAGGAAACACTTGCGAGCACCCGGCTGCTGAACAACCTGATGTAATCGGAAGCGAGAATACCCTGCAAATCTGTTTGCAGGAACTCGTTGCCAAACGATTTGTAGGCCGCGCCGCGGTGGAACACCACAGCGCGCAAGTAGTTGTTGAAATAGTTCAGGCTGAAGGCGGCTTCGCCTGCGAGCCCCGACAATTTGTCGATGGGATTCGTCGGAAAAAGGTTTTCATTAACGGTGATGAGTTTTTCGGCGAGGTTCAGCTGAGCTTTTGAAACACCTGTGGTTTGAACAAGAGAGTCCTTCTCTGCTTCGGTAAAGTTGCCGGTAGAGATATCTGTGTTTACGAGGCTGAGAGAAGCCTGCGTTTCAAGTTTGATTTTCTGATCGTCCGCGGCAAGCAGCAAATCTGTCCCTATAACCAGGTTCTCACCCGGGTTGGTTCCGTATTTGACCGAGCCAAAGTCGTCTTTCGACTTCATGTACGTAAAGCCGAGTTGATAATTATCGCCATTGCCGAAGCTCGGCCGCACGGCGAGAAAACTGCGGTCGAATGTTCCGGGAGTGAAGATGTTATAAGTTCGGTATCCGATATCTGTCGTGCTATTTCCCGTGTGAATTGAGTTTGAAGGCCGACCCGCAACGGCGGAAGAATCCGGAAACAAGGTGTCTTTTGCTGCGGGGATACCTTCAATCAGCCGTTCGGTTTTCCCCCAGGAAGCATCGACGTTCAAAAAGCCGAGCATCAGGCTCCCCGACAATCCACGCACGCGCTTCCCACTCACAATGTAACTCGGGAACCTTGGGAAAGCGTCGCCGGCTTGAATCCGAAGAAAGCTCGTTTCGCCGTACAGCAAATACCTGTTCTGTGGCTGAAGTTCCGGTTTCTCCTGGTTGTCGACGTGAGCGCTCGCTCCGAAGTTGAGAATGCTGTAGGTGGCATCGGTCCTAAAATCGCCGCGCAAATATGTCTTGCTGCCGGACGAAAGGTTCTCGTTTCGAAACTCGAGTTGGCCGTTCCCGACCGCCTGAAACTTCGCTTTCTCTTCTGCAATAGCTGCCGCAGTCGAAAGGCCGAAATTGAAATCACGGGAATGATACACGTTTCCGGCGCTGTCACGAAGCTCGACCTTGAGGAAATGAGCCCCCATATTCAGTGCGCGCCCGAAGTTTTTCGGATTATACAACACAACGTCTTCAGTCAGAATAGCATCTTTGGAAACGTCAACGCCATCAAGGGTGATGCGCGTTTTTGTCCGGTCCACGGCATCGGATGCAAAATAGAGAGAGACGGCGATCGTGAAATCTTCAGCAGGGACAGTTTCGCCCGGTTCGGGGCTGAGCATGACCAATTCCTGGTCTTTCGGGTCTGCCTGTTTTATCTGGACCTGCAGCGGAGTTGCTCTTGGATTCTCCAGAGGGTAGGTCTCAATCCCCTGCTGGAGGGTCACCTCAATATAGTATTCGATGTACGGAGGTACGACAATATTTGCCGGGAGCGTAGCCGTGGCAGTCCGGCCTGTCAGGAGCATCTCAGCGTCTTTGAATTCGCTCTCGCCGAATGAACGGTACCACAATTTCACTTTTGAGACATCAGTATTGCGCGAGAGGTCAACACTCATGGTGAGAGGCTGTTTTTCCAAAGCTGCAGGGACATTCACTTTGGTTACAACGGCCTGAACCTGAGCCCAAGCGGCGGAGAAGGAGAAGAGGACAAAAAGACACGAGAAGGTGATGCTGCGAATCTTCATGGAACGCCCCCTTAGATTTTTTCTGACAGGTGGAAATGAAAAGCGGCGGTACGTTCAATACCGCCGCAAAATGTAGGTAAACTAAGTCCGGAAATCAAGCGAGCCTTACGCTCGTATCATTCTTCCCATTCAATAATGACGGTCTTTGGATTTCCGTCTTTATCGACTCCGGGAATGCGGAGTTGGTGCTTTGCTTTTTGGC
Organism: Ignavibacteriales bacterium; assembly: GCA_031406095.1. Taxonomy (GTDB): domain Bacteria; phylum Bacteroidota; class Ignavibacteria; order UBA10030; family UBA10030; genus JANOGR01. The sequence goes on along the minus strand of JANOGR010000344.1, from coordinate 2,633 downwards.
CGCCGCCCTGCTGGTCTCCGTCGACCTGGTTATTCGCATTGCCCGAGTCGGATGAACCCTGCCCTTTTTCGTCAGGAGTGGACTGACGTGAGGAAATGTTTCCGTCGCCGTCCGCCAAGCCGGTCTGACCCGTGCCGACTTGAACGGATTTATCAGAGCGGAGGTTGAGAAAATCCGCAAGACCCTGGAGAATAATCAGAAGGTCCTGGTCAATGAGCATGCCTCCAGCAGTTTGACCGACAATGTACGCGCCTTCTGTTCCACGAATCGAAGCAACAGACACAGGCGACGAGAAACGGAATTGCTCTTTTTCGGACTTCTTCACGTTAAACGCCATACTCCCGTTCGACATATGAACGGTCCGGTCGAGAATCTGCTTCCCCTGGACTTGTCCTTTGATGCTTACGATTGACTTTTGCCGGACGATGAGTTTCGAGTCATCCTGAAACTTGATGATGGCAAGAGAACTGCCGTCAGTCTTCACTTCATATCCGGCTTTGAGCCGGTCAGACGTGATGGCGTCGCTCCAGCCCTTCGTCGTCCCTCCCTGTTTTTGAACCTTGTTGACGACTTTTACGACATAGGCCTGAATGTCTTTTTTGTCTTGCGGGTTCTGCCACGCAACGCTCAAGAGCAACAGGACAACCGAAAGAACAGTAACGATAGTGTACATGCGCTTCATATGGGGCTCCTTTGAAAGTCTAACGAGCTACGTTTTCAACACGAACTTTGAATTGAATCGACTGACCCGCGGTTTTTGTGATCAGACCGGCAAGTTCATCGCGCGTCAGCCTTTTGCCATCCAACGATATTTCGCCGCTGGGCAACCAACCGATGCCTTGCAACGTTGCATAAGTGCCTTGAGCCGAGCTGCCGAGCCCGTTGAACAACTGCTCAACGGCCTGGTGCTGCGGGTTTGAAAGCTGTATTCGGAACACATTGAGTTCGCTGCGACGCCGCACGGGGCCGCGATTCGTTGTGACTTCGGTTTCAACAAACCAGACATAAGTCCTGTTCTGCTCGAGGCGCCGGGGTGCGTTGGCGGGATAGTTAAGAGTACTGAGGCCGTTAAGCTCGACAGCAAGATACGGAATTCCCGTGGTTGCCTCTTGCGGTGTCTGGTGAACCGGGAGTTTCTCGTAAACCGAGAGCTTTATTTTCGGGTTCGGTGAACTCCATGAAAACGTCGGCGCGATAGAGCTGATGACGGCTCCCGGTTGCGGATCCAACAAAGTAACGACAACCTCATCTGGCGAGGCGTTGCGAATTCTAATGGTTTTTCTGATTCTACCCAGCACGGCGTTTGTGGCGCTTCTTGCTTCAATGTCCAAAACATACTGCCCCACAGGCGCTGTCGGGAATCGAGCCCCGTAGTCTTCCAAGCGCTTTCGTTGTGAGCGATCCTCAACGGTTTGTGGGTCATCGACTTGTATGTCGCTCGTGCTTCCCTTGGCAAGGTCTCGAGCTGAAAATGTGCGAGCTCCCGGCCCAAGCCTGAACAGACGAGTCGCAACCCTGATCAGTTCTATAGGGGCGGGGTCACCCTGAAGTTGAATAGACGCCTTTGCCGTGATGTAAATCTGGCCCTGTGATCCGGATGGCAATGGTATAATGGAGCCTGAAAAATCCGGGATATTCGAAGCCAGTTTTTGGGTGCCAACATCGATGAAATCTGCCAGATACAACACATCGTAGTTGAAAGCCGGCAATTCAAACTGGACACTTGTTATTGGTATTTGGCCTACCGCGGCGATGCTGGCGCAAAGCATCAAGATAACGACAGCGATAAACTTTGAAGCGGAATGTTTCATAGGAGTCTCCTCATGGTTTCAGAACTTGGTCATCAACCTACAGAATCTGTCAATGCCTTAGGGTGACAAAAGTCACACGAAAACAGGCCTAAAACGTGGCGATGTCATTGTACAGAACGAAGGCCATAAACACAAGGAGCAAAAAGACGCCAACCTGCTGAATCGCAATCTTCACTTTGTGCGGGATTTCTCTTCGAAAAATCCCCTCGTAAACGAGAAACACCAGGTGCCCACCGTCAAGAGCGGGAAAAGGCAAAATATTGAGCAAGGCCAAGCTCATGCTTAAAAGTGCAACGAAACCGAGGAAGGTGAGAAACCCGCTTTCTGCGGAGCGAGTCGCAATCTGTGCTATCTTGATTGGTCCGCCGATCGATTTGGTAAAAGATACTCGTCCAGCGACCAGTTGATAAATATTATTGACGAAAAAGCCGCTTGCCGACCAAACTTCTTTAACTCCTTCCGGCAATGCCCCAAAGAATGAATACCTTACGTGTTCGATGGGTCCGGTGTACACGGGGACCAGCGCGATTCCAATCCTGCCTTCTTCGGTGGGTATCACTTTGGATTCAAACAACTGCCCGCCGCGTTTCCAACCCAGAACGATTTCCTTCTGAGCAAACTTCTTGATTGTCTCGGGAAGAGAAGCAAAGGTCATGGCCACGCCGTTGACAGTTTTCACGGTGTCGCCCATCTGCAATCCTATTTTTTCAGCCGGTTTCCCCTACTCCACACCGCCCACAACAGGAACGACTCCGGCGGGGAGGATTCCGAATCTCTCATCGGCGATATCCGGGAGGTCAGACCGCCTGATGAATAACGTAA
>JANOGR010000330.1:0-43879 GCA_031406095.1 Ignavibacteriales bacterium | reverse complement strand
GAACGGCACGTGCGCATGTGTCTCGGTGTATTCTTCCGTGACCCCGAGATACAATTTGCTCGGAACCAGAATCAATCCATCATCCGGGATCTGGAAATAATGAACCTTGTTGTGCTTACGGGAATCGAGTATTTCATCCTTGTACATCGCCAGCCATTTGCCGAGGTGGACGTCGTAGCTGTTCGACCCGAGGAACTTGCGGTCGAACGGTTTGACCACGATCGTCCCTCGTTTCATCTCTTTGAGTATTTGTCGATCGGTAAGAATCATTTCCGTTTATCGGATTGAGTAGATCAATTCTCCCACGAGCATGAGGAGAATCACGAGTGAGACCGCAGTAAATCTCGCATCTTTTTCAGAAAGAAAACCGGCGAGCGCGGTTAAAACTCTCAAAAACGGTGTGAACATCAACAGAACCAACCCGGCATTCATGACGGCGAAGCCGTCGACGGAGCCGGATAACAACTCACTCCAAAGCTCTTTCAAAGTCGGGTTCGCGGTCGTTGGACTGAGGCCCTGCTGAATCATCGTGATGGCGAGGCCGGAGGCCATCAGGACTGCGCTTCCCCAGACTCCAAACCGAAGGCTCAGGCCGATCCAGCGTTCGAGGTTGTGTGCATCGCTCTTCATACGGAAAATTTTTGACACACGTTAACAAGAAAGTTCCATTACTTCAAACAAAAAACCCTCTTTCTTGCAATTGCCTCAACACTTCTGTAATTTTCTCCGTGTCTCCAATCCCCTCAACCGGCCGGATCCGCTTTGCCCCCGCGGCTTCCGTTTGCGTTCACTCGATTCGCAAAACAGCAGCTCGCACGTCGCCTTTATAGGCTCCCATGCCGGATCTTACTCCCCGAGACGACAACAAGAAACTCGTCAGCGAAATCCTGAAGCGCGTGGACCAGCTCATCAAGAGCAGGACCCTCGAGCAAGCCACCCTGGAGCTTAACCGCGCCAAGACCCTCGACCCCAAGAACATCTACATTTTTGCCTACGAAGAGCGGTTGAACGCTCTCATCGAAGAAACGAAAAAACAAAGAATCGTTGAAGAACAAAAGAAAAAAGAGCAAGAGGATGTCCAGAGAAAACTGGAAGAGCAGAGGGCAAGGGCCAGGGTAGAAGAAGAACTCCGCAAGAAAGAACAATTCGAACGCCAGGCTGCCGAGGAAAAGCGGCGCCAATTAGAGGAAGACACGCGTCGCCGCGAGGAAGAGCAGCTCCGGAAATCCCAGGAACGTCTCAAGCAGGAAGACGAGGCTCGTCACGAAGAAAAAAAGAAGCCAAAACTGGATGAAAAAACGGAACGAAAAATCGAGGAACGCGTGCTGGCGAGACTTCGCGAAGAGCTCGGAAGGCCGAAAATAGTGATTATCGATGACGATCAGAAACTTCTTACACTGTTCAAGGAAGGCATCGAGGAAGGCGGATACCATGTGGATGCGTTCTCGACATCCGACGAGGCCTATAAGCATCTCAGAGAACACATTCCCGACCTGATTATCTGCGATATCAACCTCGAGACCTCAACGATGGGAGGGTTCACGTTCTTCGAAAAAATACGTGAAATCAATGAACTCGCCGAAGTGCCGTTTATCTTTCTGACGGGGCTCACCGACGAAGTGCTTGTCCGCACGGGAAAAGAACTCGGCGTGGACGACTATCTCACAAAACCCATTTCAGAAAAAGCCCTTCTTTCCACGATTAAAGGGAAAATCAAACGGTTCCAGGAATTGAAGAAGCATAAGAAGGCGCTTTAAACAGGCCTGAGTTTCTCCCACAAGAATGCCCGTCGATACACCACGCACACCAACAACACCGCGTTCATCAAAAAGACGTTGAGATAAAGGTACAGCCGGAGCTCGTTGAAGATCGAGCAGAGCATCAGCAAGAAAAGCTCCGTACCGAACCCGAGAAACCCCGACCATCGTAATGCGGGAATATCGGAGTACCATCGGGAGAGAAACTCATCTCCTTCCAGTCCTCGCCTGCACCATCGGTCGACCCTCACCATCAGTCTATCTTGCCAGCCATAAAGAGCCTGGAAGATTTTTTGTAATTCCTCTGTAAGCGCGTCGCCTGCTCGGTCTTCCTCCCGAAATTCTTCTGTTACTCTGTTGGTCTTGTATTTGTCTTCCAGATGCAGGAACGATGTATGGTAGAAGACGTGATAGGAAACTCTGAGGGTGATGCCCATGAATCCGAGGAAGGCCCACACGAGCATCGTGATATCCCCGCTTGAGCTGTAAAGAGTCCACCCGATGGCCGCAAAGACAGCAAGGTCGACAACAAAATCGCTGATGGAATCAAGAAACCTGCCGATGCGAGTATAGCGATTCTTTGCGCGAGCCAGCTGCCCGTCGGCAGAATCGAGGATATCTTTCAACGTTACCAAAAGACCTGCCGTGGCGACCGAAGCGGGGTTTCCGCCAAGGTAGAACAAACCAGCAAGGAGCCCCGAAACAGTTGATGCAACGGTCACCTGGTTCGGGGTGATGGGCGTACTATAAAGCAGCTTTACGATGAGTCCGGCAATGGGCCTCAACAGATATGTGTTGATCAGCTCATCGGACACAGCTGATTTGACTGAAGCTGCATAATTGTATTCGGCTTTTTGATCCATCAACTGGATTTCACTGAATCAAGTAGCGGAATGAGTGAACGCTCTGCATCCTGCAAATCTTCCGGCGTATCTATTTCGGCGGAGGGGAAGTTGCTCACATCAATTGCACGGATCTTTACTCCGTGATCGATCATTTCCTGAAACGAGGCCTCGTAAAATTCAGTTCTCCCCGGCCCCTTTCTTACACGTTGTTCGATGACGTCGAAGAGGCTGGCCGCTGTTTCGGGCGCAAAAATTTCTATCCCGATCGATTCCCCGTATGACTCGCTCAAAGGGACATCCTTCCCGATTCGGACGATGGCCCCAGAAGCATCGACCTTCGCACGGATTTCTTCTTCATCATGTTGTCCTTTCACACGAACGGCGAGGCAGTTCGAACGCTTTTGTTTCAGCAAGTGTTCCAGCAGACGGTCAGAAAACACGATGTCGCAATCGAGAAGCAGAAGTGGGACGAGAGGTTTATGTTTATTCTCTTCTTTTTTGTAGAAATTGCGGGCCATGAGAAGTGAAAACGCGTTGTTCGTGGTGTCGAATTTCGGATTCACGATGAACTGTATTCTGGAGGATGGGAACTGCTTCCTGACAAAAGCGCGCACATCACCCGAGCGATAGCCGATGACAATGCCGATCTCCCGTATACCGGCTGAAAGGACATTGTCGAGCGTTCGCTGGAGAATCGGCTTTCCGCCGACGGGAATCAGGCATTTCGGCAGTCCGCCGCCGACAGATTGCATGCGCGTGGACATCCCGGCAGCGAGGATGACGCATTTCAAGCAGGAACCCCGTGGTCTTTCCAGACGCGCAGGAACTCGTCGAGGAGTTTCAGAACTCTCTTGTTTTGACTCACAGTGCCGACAGTAATTCGCACGTGGTTTGCAAATTCGGCATCCGAGAAAAATTTGATCGCGATGTCGTGCTGACGAAGATATTCCTGGAGAGGCGACTTCAATTCAGCGGGGATCCGCACGAGGAGGAAGTTTGCATCGGAGCGATAACATCGGAAGCCGTCGAACTGCGAAAAGAAGTCAACATATTTTTGCCGGTCGACCCTGATGTTCTCCGCAATCTGAAGATAGTATCCGGGCGAATCAAGGGCGGCGAGAGCCAGTTGCTCTGAAATCCGGTTGTAGCCAAGATAGCGTGAAGCAAACTTCGCCAGGCGTTCAAGCTTCTTCCCAACGACAGCAAACCCGATCCGAACACCGGCCAGCGCGTAGTATTTGGAAAAGGTCCTTAAGACAAGAAGATGGTCGTGTTTCACCACGAGGGAAGCAACGTGGTCATTGTTCACACCGTCGAATCCCCAGTATGCTTCGTCGACAATCACGACGCAGTCGCCACTGGACTTCATGATCTCGGCCAGCATCGAGTCTGGCATGGAATTGCCGGTCGGGTTGTTCGGAGATGCGATCAACAGAATCCGCGGAGAATGTTGCTGGCAAAGTTTGATGATTTCGTTAGGGTCGTACGAAAACGTGTCCCGGGTCTCGCTGAGCGAATAGTTGACCGTTACGCCCGAAACTTCCTCCGCAACTTTTTGATAGTACCACCAGGACTGAGCGGGACACAGCATTTTTTCGCCCGGCAGGAGATAACAATGCACGGCCTGTTTAAGCATATCTTCGCTGCCCTCGCTCAGCAGGATTTGCTGTTCGGGGACTTTGAACTCAACGGCAAGGCGTTCCGAAAGTATGCTTTTAACTCCACGAGTGAAATCGCGGGAATATATGCTCAAATCCTCCGTATTTGCACCTTTGAGGACCTCAAAGCATTTCGTTGCAGGGCCGTACAGGTTTTCGTTGCGGTCGAGAGAGAGGACGTGGTTCATGCTCTATATCCGAATCAACGAGTCAACGAAACAGAGAATCAGCGATTCAATTAGTTTGTTTTCCTGGAATTCGGATTTACAATCCATTTGTTCGCTCCTTGAATCATTCTGATAAGCTGAGCCATAATGTGTTCATACTTATCATCCAGAGCCTCCACAACGGTTGCATCGAGATAACCACAGTCGAGGGCAAATTGTAGGTGAACTTGTGTCTCAGCCGCTTCCGTCTCTGCCTCATTGAGCTTTGATACAAAAGCCGCTCGATATCTCCTCCTTCTCCACGCCTCCGCCGTATTTGTGCAAACTGACCTCGACGATCTTCTGATTTGATCCACAAGTGAATATTTCTCTTCCGCGGGAAAACCTTTCGTCACGTTGAAAATTTTCATCGCAGCTTCGAACGCATTTCTATAGACATCCAGCTCTTTGTATGTGCTAATCTTTCCCATGAGTTCCTCGATGGTTTATGAAAGGCTCACTGCCTCGAATTTTAACATCCTTTTTCTGGCTCGTTGGTTCGTTCCATCGTTGTCTCGTACATTACTCAATCACCCACGGTTCGAGCAGTTTTTCACCGATACCCTGAATGAACCTTGAGGGTTTGCTCAGGATCATGCCGCTCTCGCGGTCGAAGATGTTGATCGGGTATGTGATGAACAAGTGTTCCTTTGCGCGCGTGCACGCGACATACATGAGCCGCCGCTCTTCTTCCATCTCGTCATCGCCTTTTGCGGCACGCGTGGTGGGAAACCGCCCTTCCAATGCGTAAATAATGAATACTGTGTTCCACTCCAACCCTTTGGCGCTGTGAATCGTGGAGAGCGTAAGGAACTCCTCCTCTGTACCAGGCGATTCTATGTCAACAACGCTTTCGTTCGGGGGTTCCAGGGACAGGTCCGTAAGCATTTCATTGATGTCCTTGTATCGCTCAGTGATATTCTGGAACATCTCGAGATCCTTCTTGCGTTTCGGATGGTCATCATAACGGGCTCGCAGGATCGGTTCGTAATATTGCAGGATGTGGTACGATTTCTCACCCGGTGGAATCTCCGGTTTCGCGACATCTTTGAGAACTGAAAAGAGCTTCTGCACAGTATCGGGATATCCCTGGTACTCTGTCCAGAATTTGTGTGTGAGGCTGTCCGACTGCGAGTCGGACTCCACCGATTTGACTCTTCGTTTCAGGATATCATCGATGATTTTTTCCGCCGTACGGGGACCGACGCCGTCCACAAGCAGCAGAATTCTGTTCCAGGAGACCGCGTCCCGGGGATTCGCAAGCACGCGCAAATATGAAATCATGTCCTTCACATGCGCCGTCTCGATGAACTTGAACCCTCCAAATTTGCGGAACGCGATGTTGGCCTTGTTCAACTCGATTTCCAGGTCGAACGAAAGAAACGACGAGCGGAAAAGGATCGCCATTTCTTCCAAAGGAATTCCCTGCTCCCGCAACTCGAGAATCTTCTGGACAACGAAACGCGATTGCATGTTCTCGTTTTCCGCCACAACGAGCTGCGGCAGGTGTCCGCCCGATTTTTTGGTGTAGAGTTCTTTGTAATACATAAAGTTATCCGCTCAGTCTGAGCGCATCCCCGCCTGCCACATGGTTCCATTTGGCGGGCAGGCGCCGCAGGCGGAGAAGTCGAAGACTGTACGTAGCAGCTATCTGGCACACGCTTCCCTGCCCGCCCTTGAATGGGCCAACGCAGAGGCAGGCTCGCCTAAGTCCTTCGGACGTCGGCGAGCAGGCGGGGGACTTCGCTCCATGTCGAAACCAGAAGCTGCGCTCAGCGTGACTCGTCTATTTGATTGGTGCGCCTCGTTTCAAAATTTCGTTCGCCAGGTTCAGAATCGGCTGCGTGCTGCGGAAGTTTTCCTCCAGCTTTACCACCTTGCAGTCCGGGAATTCCTCGGGAAATTCCAGGATGTTTCTGATCGTCGACCCGCGAAACGCGTAAATGGACTGCGCGTCGTCGCCGACCACCATGACATTCTGATGCTTGAAAGCCAGCAGTTTTACGATTTCTGCTTGAATCTTGTTCGTATCCTGATATTCGTCGACCATGATATACTTGTAGCGCAGCGAGAGCGCGGTCCGTACGGATTCATCCTTCCTCAATAATTCCATGAGATTCACGAGCAAATCGTCGTAGTCCATGAGGCCGTGCTCTTTTTTGTAAATCACGTACGCCTTGTGGACGTTGGCGATTTCGGGTTCAAGCTCCAGGTAATGCGGATAATCCTGAGCCAGCACATCTTTCATCGGCGTGATCGTGTTCAACGAACGGCTGTATAAGTCAAACAGGGTTTCTTTCTTGGGAAAGCGCTTCTCTTTCGCGTCGTAGCGAAGCCGGGTTCGCAGCAGGTTCACGACGTCTTCCGCATCAGTTTGGTCCAGGATCGTGTAGTTGCGTTCATAGCCGATGATGTTGGAATATTTTCGCAAGATGTTGTTCGCGAATGAGTGAAACGTCCCACCTGCAACATTCTCGCAGCGATTATCGAGGATGATGGCTGCTTTCCGGAGCATCTGCTGGGCGGCTTTCCGTGTGAACGTCAGCAAGAGGACGCTGTCCGGCTTGACGCCCATTTCGACAAGATAAGCAACGCGAAAAACGATCGTCCGGGTTTTCCCCGTCCCCGCCCCGGCGATGATCAGATGAGGCCCGTCCAGCGAAGTCACAGCTTCATACTGTGCAGGGTTTAATTCCTGCTTGTATTGAATCGTGAAATGCTGCGGTTGGACGAGGTGGAGATTGTCCCCTGGAAGCGGTTTGAGAGTGAATTTCTTCAAATGACGTTTCCCTCATACTTATTAGCTGACCCCTTTTGTATTTCCCCCTTCCGAAGGAGGAAAACAAGGGGGTCGGATGGTGCCACCTTTCTGATTCGAGCAATCACACCCACCCCAGCTTCTCCACCGTCCGGTCACTTCGAACATTTCCTGTATTCAACGTGGACTTCGGTTCAAACAGCAGAATGTGAGCTTCTTCTTCAGCGACGGGACAATGCTCTACTCCCCGAGGTATGATGATCAACTCTCCTTCGTCTATTCGGAGGTCGCCGTCCTTCAGCTTCATGGTGAACGCTCCTTTCACGACAAGAAACAACTCGTCCTCCTCGTCGTGGTGATGCCACTGGAACTCGCCTTTCATTTTTGCGAGCTTCACAAATTGTCCGTTCAGCTCGCCGACGATTTTAGGACTCCATCGGTCCTGAAACAGGCTGAACTTCTGCTTGAGATTGATTTTTTTCATAGTTCACTCCTGATGAACGCACCAGGGGCCACAGCCATCGCAGGCCCAGAATTGGTCCGATAACGAGAAAAAACAACAGAAACTCCGGCTTGACAAATGATGCCAGATAGCTTGTAACCTGAATGCTCACAATGGTAATCGAAAACCCGATGCAATTCATAATCGTGAGAGCCGAGCCGACGTATTCCTTCGGGGCCTTCGTCCCCACGAGCGCGGAGTACTGCGGAGAATCTCCCACGACAACGATTCCCCAAAACACAAGGAACAGCAGGAAAAACTCGAGCGAAAAACGAAACACCAGGGGAGAAAGCAGACAACAGAGGCCGGACGCGAGGAGCTGTGCAAAAGCCACCTTCGCACTGCCCATCTTTTTTGAAAGCAGACCGCCACCGATGCAGCCGATACTTCCGGCTCCAATGATGCAAAACGACCAGAAAGGAACGTTGATGCTCTCCGCAGGATGAAATGCGACGTACACGGTGAGCACAACTGGAATGAATGCGTACAACGTGTACAATTCCCACATGTGGCCGAAGTATCCAAACGCCGCGTCTCTGAAGCCCTCCGACCTGAATATGACCGGAAATGCACGAAGGCTGAACTTCGTTCCTTTAACCAGATGCGGGCCATCAGGAACGAACGCGAACATCAGGATACCGCCGAGGGCGGAGATACCCGACACTGTCAGTGTCACTTCCTGCCAGGAAACGGTGTGACCGAGTCCCTTGAGCAAATGAGGGAACGAGGTTCCAAGTACAAGCGCTCCCACGAGGAAACCGAGTGCATTGCCGAGCCCTTCACGATACCAGCCGGATGCGATTTTCATTCCCACCGGATAAATGCCTGCAAGACAAATTCCGATGAAAAACCGGAACACAAGAAGCGTTTCGAAGTCCCCGACAACGAGATAAACGAGAAAATTGAAAAGCGCCCCAAGAAGCGAGCAGACGAGAAAGACGATTCGAGGCGAAAACCTGTCAGCGATTGCAAAAAAGGCAAAGACGAGCGTCCCGACGATGAATCCAAACTGTACGGCTGATGTGATCGCACCGAGAGACTCGGCGATAAGTCCCCATTCTTTTTGTAGGTCTGGGAGAATCGCGTTGCCCGCAAACCAGAGCGATGTGCCTGCGAACTGGGATATAACAATCACGGGGATGATCCAAACAGGGGGCTTTTGCATTTCGATGCGACCTTCCGAAGGTTTGTTGAGACTTCGGAAGTCTACCTCAGAATTCGATTGAGACTTCGGAAGTCTGCCTGAAATCCTTCGGAAGGTTTGCTCGATTCCAGCAATTTACTTCTTTCCTTTCAACGCTTCGTATGTTTTCGTCACGTTGCCCAGCGGCCCGCCGAGTCCTTGTCTGAAATTAGGAAAGTCTTTTCCATATTTCGGTTCAAGCTGATCCGCCACAGCTTTCATTGCCTCTTCCGCCGTTGCTCCCTTGTCCACCTGAGCCTTGACGGCAGGGTACAACTCGTTCAAATAGCGAATCACCAGGTTGATCCGGTTTTTTCCTTTTTGCACATCGTTATGTCCGGCAATGACCTGGTCGAAATCGAGTTTTGCGACAGATTCGAGCGTTCCCGCCCACGCCAGCGGAACCGCATCACGCATAAACGGTAAGCCGCCCGTGAGTATATCCCCTGTAACGAGCACTTTTTCCTTCGGCAAATAGACAACAATATCGCCGCGTGTGTGTCCCTCTCCGAAATACAGCATCTGGATCTGCCTGTCGCCTTTCCACAAAATGAGGCTGCGGTCGAACGTGAGATTGGGAATCGTTATCTCGAGTGTTTTCAGCTCACCGAGATACGCTTCCTGGTTTTCAATTTGCGTTTTGAGAGCCGTCTTCATGCTGTCATTCATCATGGATCCATCCGGCCGCTTGCCGCTTTCGAGCCGCGTCTTGAGTCTTCCAATCTGTACGGGCAGACTGTCGAGGTTTGTCTTGATGCTCGGAATCGCCTTTCCAATGATGTCATCGCGGGTGTTGTGGTGAGAAATAAACTCCGTTCCCTTTGGAAACGCCGCTTCGTAGGTCTTGTTTCCCTGTGTGTGGTCGCCGTGCCAGTGCGTGTTGATAACGTAGCGAACCGGTTGAGTCGTGATCTTGCCAATTGCGCCAATCAGATCCTTGGCCCACGAGGGCCGCAAGTGCGTATCCACGACGATGACGCCGTCGTTCGTTACGATGATGGCTCCGTTGCAAAGAACACCTGGCTTCGCAATGGCTGCGTACACACCGTCGGCCACTTTTTGGATGTTGAAATAGGCCGAACTCTGTCCAAGGACGCTCTGGCTTACGGAAACCATAACCGCAATGAAAAACACAGCAAGGCTTCGAACGATTCTCATGGCTCCTCCTTGTGATAAATTCGTTGCAGAAGATAGTGCAAAAAACCGACAAAGTGAATCATTGAGATTTCAGGAATAAAACGGTAGTTTTCGTCACAGCAGAAAGTAGAATGTCACATGACCTAGTTTCTGTTATTCCATCATTCCAACATTCCATTAATCCTGATGAACATTCTCGTCCTCAACTGCGGTTCTTCCTCACTGAAATTTCAGATCATTGAAACCGACCTGGACCTCATCGACAAAGATACCGACAAGCAAAAAGCCAGGGGCCTTATCGAGCGGATCGGCAGCCAGGCGCTCATCACGCTTCAGGCGGCCGGGAAACCCGCCGTCAAGCAGGCCGCTCCGTTTCGGGACCACCGCGCGGCATTAGACTACATCACTCGGTGGATGATTTCGGCCGAGGCACAAGTTCCCGGCATTCAATCCCTTGCAGATATTCACGCCGTGGGCCATCGGGTGGTTCACGGGGCTGAGAAATTCAAAAAATCCCTTGTCATCACTGACGAGGTCATTGACGGCATTGAGGACGTCATAGAGCTGGCTCCGCTTCACAACCCTGCAAACCTGAAGGGCATTTATGCCGCAAGGGAACTCTTCGGCCCAGGAATTCCAATGGTCGCGGTCTTCGATACGGCGTTTCATTCCACCATGCCGGAAACATCGTACCTCTACGCCCTTCCGTATCAACTCTATCGCAGACATAAGATCCGCCGGTATGGATTTCACGGCACCTCACACCGATATGTGGCTTACCGCTACCGCCAGCTTACGGGAAAAAAACGGGAAGACACGAACCTGATTACTCTGCACCTCGGCAACGGCTGCTCAGCGTGCGCCATTAAAGGCGGTGATTCCTTAGACACAAGCATGGGGTTGACTCCGCTTGAAGGCCTGGTGATGGGCACCAGGGCGGGCGACATCGACCCTTCTATTATAGAGTTCCTCGCACACAAAGAGGGCATGTCGCTCACCGAAGTAGACGCCTTGCTGAACAAGCAATCCGGATTGCTTGGGCTTTCCGGCCTCACGAACGACATGCGGGACCTGCTCGCCGAAGAACATGAGCATCAGGATCGTCGGGCGAAACTGGCGATCGATATTTTTTGCTTGCGTGTGAAGAAATACATTGGCGCTTACCTGGCCGAACTTGGCGGAACGGATGCCATCGTGTTTACCGGCGGCATCGGAGAAAATGCGCCTTCCATACGGGAACGAATCTCAGCCGGCCTTTCATCACTGGGGATCGAAATCGATTTGAATTCTAACAAGACATTTGTTTCCGGCAAAGAAGGTGAAATCAGCAAACCAGGTTCCGGAATCAAGACGTTTGTGATTCCGACCAACGAGGAGCTTCTTATCGCCAGAGATACCGTTCGATGCATCAAAAACGCACCAAGACGGTGGTAAAGAACCAGAAATTGTTCTCTTGAGAGAAGGGAGACGTATGAAAAACCTGGTATTGACGATTGGAGGCATGCATTGCGGACATTGCGTGATGAGCGTGCGCAAGGAATTGAGCAAAATCAATGGCCTCATCGTACAGGATGTGCAGAGCGGGACCGCCCGCGTCCAGTTCGATGAAACACAAGTGAAGGAAAGCGATCTGGTAAAAGCTGTGGATGAGGCAGGATACAAACTCACCGAATCGAAATGAAAACGAATTCAGTCGAAACACTGACCCTTCCCGTCGAAGGCATGACGTGCGCGAGTTGTGTCTTGCGCGTGGAAAAGGCCGTTAAAAAGATTGAAGGGGTTCAAGATGCTTCAGTAAACCTCGCAACTGAGAAAGTGACGCTCAAGTACGACGGCAGCAAAGTCTCGCTGGAGGAACTGGCCAAAGCCGTCGATGAGGCTGGATACAAACTTGTGGTCCCTGAGAAGACTCCCGGAGTTTCAGAGAGTGAACCTGGAAAAACTCCGGGAATCTCCGATGATCCCCACGATCACCATTTGCACGAATCATACGCCAAGCTCAAAAAGGAATTCACCTTCAGCGCGATCATCACAATGCCCATTATGGCTGTCAGCATGCTCCAAATGACGGACTGGTTCGTGAGCTGGTGGCCGATCTCCATGGACGACACGAACAGGCTGTTGCTCGTGGCAACGTCGCTCGTCATGGCCGTTTCTGGAAAACGGTTCTTTTCCATAAGTTGGAAACTGGCGAGGCATTTCTCTGCAGACATGAATACACTCGTTGCAGTCGGAACAGGCACGGCGTATTTGTACAGCGCAATCACTGTGTTATTCCCGCACTGGCTTGGCCTTCACCAAGCCGGCGACCACATCTACTTCGATACGGCAGCAGTGATTGTGACGCTGATCCTCATGGGACGTCTTCTCGAAACAAAAGCGAAACGTAGAACCTCAGACGCAATTAAAAAATTGATGGGGCTGCAGCCGAAGACCGCACGAGTCCTTCGAAACGGCACGGAGTTCGATATCACCATCTCGGAAGTTGTAACCGGGGACATCATCCTTGTTCGCCCCGGTGAGAAAATACCTGTTGACGGTGCTATCACGAAAGGCTCGACATCTATCGACGAATCCATGGTGACTGGCGAAAGCATGCCTGTTGAAAAAACCTCTGGACAAAAAGTTGTCGGCGGAACAATCAACAAAAATGGCAGCATTGAATTCCGCACAACCGCCGTGGGAAAAAACACCGTTATCGCCCAGATCATCCGGCTTGTCGAGGAAGCTCAAGGCTCCAAAGCCCCCATTCAAGCCCTCGCTGATAAAATCGCCTCAGTGTTTGTCCCTGTTGTCATTGGCATTGCTGTGCTGACGTTCGCCCTCTGGTTTGTCGTTGGCGAAACGAGCTTCACCGGCGCCATGGTGAATTTCATCGCCGTTCTGATTATCGCCTGCCCGTGTGCTTTAGGACTTGCCACTCCGACGGCTATTATGGTCGGTTCCGGTGTTGGCGCTTCGCACGGCATTTTGATAAAGAATGCACAAAGCCTGGAGCGGGCACGCGAGATCCAGACGATCGTCTTTGACAAAACAGGTACGATTACGGAGGGCAAACCCTCTGTTACCGACTTCGTGAGTTTGAACGGATCCGACGAAATCTCGATTCTGCAAAAAGTCAGCTCCATCGAGAAAAAGTCTGAGCACCCGTTGGGCGAGGCTGTTGTGGAGTACGCGAAGCTGAAGTCCATTTCGCCAAAGGATGTCGAATCGTTCCATTCCTACCCGGGACTTGGCGTTTCAGCGGTTGTTGACGGTGCTGCCGTGGCCGTCGGAAACATTGCCCTGATGAAGGACTGGTCGGTCAAAACGGACGAGGCTGGACCCGTCGCTGCGCGGCTTTCGGAAGAGGGAAAAACTCCCATCTTCGTCGCCGTCAACGGATTGCTCTCCGCCATCATCGGAATTGCCGATACGATAAAGCCGACATCGCATGAAGCTGTTCAACAACTCAAGAAAATGAACCTTGAAGTTGTCATGATGAGCGGAGACAATCGAACAACCGCAGAGGCGATCGCTCGGCAAGCGGGAATCGAGATGGTCATTGCCGGGGTCAT
The DNA here is from genome assembly GCA_031406095.1 of Ignavibacteriales bacterium. Taxonomy (GTDB): domain Bacteria; phylum Bacteroidota; class Ignavibacteria; order UBA10030; family UBA10030; genus JANOGR01. Next base: position 30,276 of record JANOGR010000330.1, on the reverse strand, counting down.
GCCAGGCGAGAAAGCCTCCCGCGTCAAGATGTTGCAGGAAAAAGGCAAGGTCGTTGCAATGGTTGGAGATGGAGTCAACGATGCCCCTGCGCTGGCTCAAGCCGACCTCGGCATTGCAATGGGCGGCGGAACGGATGTCGCTATGGAAACGGCGGATATTACACTGATGAAAAACGACCTGCTCGGAGTTGTTCAGGCAATCAGGCTTTCACAGGCTACACTTCGCACCATCAAACAGAACCTCTTTTGGGCGTTCATTTATAACGTGGTTGGAATCCCGGTAGCCGCGTTTGGTTTGATGAACCCGATGTTCGCCGCTGGCGCGATGGCCTTCAGCTCGGTAAGCGTTGTAACGAATTCGCTCCGGCTGAGGTTTGCGCGGTTCTGATTGTTCTTTTCCGATATTTGCCTTACGATAAGGAAGTCCCTCATTGATTTCATTCACGGCAAAGTCGCCGTACAACAAACTTCCGGAAGGAAAGCAAAGTCAAATGTCCATACACAATTTTCTTCGGACCTGGCCCAAATTCTTGGTGCTCACCACCATATGCGTATTTCAGACTTCTGCCCCGCAAACTCCTCAGTTTACACGTGCAGACAGCTTGCGCGGAATGCCAAGCGCAGCTCGAACTTGCTACGACATCTCATACTATCACCTGGACGTCCGTATCGACCCGTCCACACAATTCATCTCGGGTTCAAACACGATTGATTTTCGAGTGGCTTCAGAGTTCGACGTGATGCAGGTCGACCTGTTCGCCAACATGAACATCGACAAGGTCATACTGGATGATGCGACGCTTGCGACTTTCACGCGTGAATTCAACGCTGTGTTTGTTCGTCTCCCGAAGAAACTGGCTGCAGGCTCACGCCATGCTGTCAGAGTATTTTATTCAGGAAAACCTCAGGTGGCGCGCAGGCCGCCGTGGGACGGCGGGTTTACCTGGGAGCGCGACAAGGAAGGGAACCCATGGGTCGCCGTAACCTGTCAGGGAACAGGTGCCAGCCTCTGGTGGCCCAACAAAGACCACCAGGCAGACGAGCCAGACAGCATGCTGATGAGCATCACGGTCCCTAAAGGGCTCACAGACATTTCCAACGGGAGGCTTCGTAAAACATCGACGCTGCCGGATGGGTGGACGCGGTTCGATTGGTTTATGAGCTATCCGGTGAACAATTATAATGTTACGGTGAATATCGGCACGTTCGCGCATTTCAGCGACAGCTACACGGGCATCAGCGGAGAAAAACTGACACTCGACTACTATGTAGTTCCTGAAAACCTCGACAAAGCAAAGAAAGTGTTCCAGCAGGTCAGACCGATGATGGCGAGCTTCGAACGAGCGTTCGGACCATACCCGTTCATCAGAGACGGTTACAAACTTGTTGAATCGCCGCACACCGGCATGGAGCATCAGACAGCCGTCGCATACGGAAACTGGTATATCGGCGGATACCGCGGACGTGCGCCGTCTGAAACGGGGTTGAAATTCGATTTCATCATCATCCACGAATCGGCGCATGAGTGGTGGGGAAACAGCGTCTCATCAAGAGACATCGCCGACATGTGGATCCATGAGAGTTTCGGGGCCTACGCCGAAGCGGTGTTTGTCGAGAGTCAGTACGGCCGCCAGGAAGCGTTGAAATACATCAACGGAAAGAAACCGAATGTTCTGAACGACCGGCCGATCATCGGCATTCCCAACGTGCAGTATCGCGGCTCCGGAGACATGTACGACAAGGGCCAGTTGGTCCTGAACACGCTCCGCAGTGTCATCGACGATGATTCGTTGTGGTTCAGGATTCTCCGCGGCATACATGAGAAGTTCAAGTATCGGACAATCGACGCTGAGGATGTTTTACGGTTCATCAATGAAAGCGCCGGCTCCGATTACACATATTTCTTCGACCAGTATTTTCGCCAGACGCGAATTCCACAGTTGACGGTGATGGCCTCGAAAAAAGGCGACACCGTTAAGGCGATGTACCGCTGGAACGCCGAGGCGAAGGATTTCCGGATGCCTGTGAAAGCACTGACGTCACCGGGACGATTCGAGTGGATTCATCCGACAAACTCGTGGCAAACAGTTGAGCTCAGGGGGATGAAACCCGAGGATTTCAGAATTGCCGAAGATTTATTCTACGTCGATGTGAAGCTGCGTTGGGTCTATCTTGACCCAGCATTGAAGTAGGTTTCTTCCATTTCCATGAATATCCGAAACGCCGAACACTCGGACGCGGATGCCATTGCGATCATCCATGCGGAAAGCTGGCGGAGTTCTTACCGCGAAATCCTCTCTGATGAATTCCTTGACAAGGCAGTCTGGGACGAACGCCGGTCCTTCTGGCAAAAACGAATGCCTGAGCCAGGCGCCGAAAAACGCCTTATTCTTCTCGCTTGCGAAAAGGACGAAGTGCTTGGCTTTCTATGTCTGTACCTCGATGCCGACCCTCGCTGGGGCGCCCTCCTCGACAACTTGCATATCCATCCGAACCGCAAAGGCCTTGGCCATGGTTCCGCCTTAGTTGCGCGTGCGGCAAACTGGCTTCTCGGCAAGCGGCCGCAATCCGGATTGTATTTGTGGGTGTACGAACAGAATCATGAAGCTAGAAGATTTTACAAAAAGCTTGGCGGTACGACGGCCGAGAAACTCTTCAAGAAGACTGTCGAAGGCAAACAAGTTGCCACCCTTCGGTATATCTGGGATGATATTAAACCCCTCACGGTCATGTCAAGATTAGTTTTGGCAGAAGGAGAAAACGAACTTCGACAGATTCGCGAGTTGTTTCTTGAATATGCAGACTCGCTCGGCGGTGATTTGGAATTTCAAAATTTCAAACAGGAAGTTGCCAGCCTGCCGGGCGACTATGCGCCTCCGCGGGGGCGATTGCTTCTTGTGCTTTCCGACAATCAACCGGCGGGTTGCGTGGCGCTGAGAGCAATCAACGATACAGTTTGCGAGATGAAACGCCTGTATGTCCGGCAGCCATTCAGAGGGTTGGGCCTGGGGAAATTACTTGCCGAACGCATCATTCAGGAGGCGAGGAAGATCGGCTACGACTCCATGTTGCTCGATACACTCGCGATAATGACGCAAGCAAGGAAATTGTATGTACAACTTGGTTTTCAGGAAACGCAGCCTTACCGGTTTAACCCGGTCCCGGGAACAACCTACATGTCGCTGGACCTGAAAAATCCCTTCGGAAGAGCCCCGCAGCCCTGACGAAAACTCCTCCCCGTCTATTTTTAGATCTGCTTTTTCTCTTGCATCTTAATTTCCAGATCTCTACTTTGTGATACAAAGTCCTCTGCAAACAAAAGGTAGCCCGTGGAAAACATGCTCAAGAGTTCCGTCATCCTTCGAATGAGTATCATTGGTGTGCTCACTTTGATCCTTTTGATTCCGGCAGCGATTGTCGGGTCTTTGATTTCTGAACGGGAGTCCCGGCGGAACGAGGCCATCCTGGAAATGAGCAGCAAGTGGGGAGCTGCTCAACATCTTGTTGGCCCTTTGCTTACCATCCCTTTCGAGAGAGTCACTGTTGATGAAAAAGGAAAACGCCACACATTCGTTGAGCAGCTCCATCTTCTCCCTGACGATCTTGCCGTCCAGACAACACTGCAGCCAGAAATTCGTTACCGTGGCATTTATCGTGCAGTGCTCTACGGTTCATCAATCGATATTCAGGCACACTTCACCTTCGATGCTTACAATGAATCTGCATTGCCCGGAGTCCGCCTGAGACCGGAAAATGCCTACCTAACCCTCGGCATTCGGGATCTCAAAGGAGTGAAGCATGTTTCTCCTGCCCGGTGGAATGAAAAAGAGTTGCAGTTCGAACCGGGTGTCAACTCTATCGAGATCCTACAGTCAGGCATTTCCACAAAGTCACCCCTGAGTGTAAATGTTCGCACGTACTCTTTTTCATTGAAGTTGGAACTGAACGGAGCAAGCGAGATTTCCTTTACTCCAGTCGGCAAGGAAACGCGCGTTTCCATCGATGGACCGTGGGGCAATCCCAGTTTCATTGGAGGTTTCCTGCCGGCAACTCGAACCGTCCATCCCGATAGCTTTTCGGCTGGCTGGAAAATTCTCAACCTCAATCGCAATTTTCCTCAACGCTGGGTCAACAATGCGTTCTCCCTAGATGGATCGGCATTTGGCGTAAAACTGCTGTTGCCTATTGACGAGTATCAGCAAACGACACGTGCCGCCAAGTACGCTATCATGTTCATCGCTTTGAGTTTCCTTGCCTTTTTCCTCGTTGAGATCCTCGGCAATGTTCAGCTTCATCCAGTACATTATAGCCTCGTAGGCTTCGCACTCTTGTTATTCTATGTACTTCTTCTTTCTCTTTCAGAATATCTTCCTTTTGGCCAGTCATATGCCCTTGCGGGCGTTGCAGTTCTTGGTATGATTGCTGGATACGCCAAAGCAATTCTCCGCAATCTCTTCGTTGCCATTTTGCTGGGTGCTTTGCTCGCTTTGCTGTATGGGTTCATGTATGTAATTCTCCAGATGCAAGATTATGCTTTGTTAGTCGGGAGCGTAGGCCTGTTTGTGATTCTTGCGGTCGTAATGTATCTCACGCGCCGCATCGATTGGTTTGCAGTAGGAAAAACGCCCCAAACTTCGTGACTGCCTAAAAAAGGATTCTTATGCAAGAAATCGATCAACGCCTCAAAGACATATCTGAGATTCGCTCCTTGATGGAGCGGTCATCCAAGTTTCTCTCCCTGAGCGGACTCTCCGGAGTCAGTGCAGGGATTGTGGCACTTTTCGGAGCAGCGTTCGCGTATTGGAAGACACAGCAACCAGAGGCGGCCAACCTCACTCGTGAGCTCGTGCATTTTCTGGTCGCGGACGCCGCTCTTGTTTTAACCGTCGCTGTTTCGTTGACGGTGTTCTTTTCCATCCGCCTCGCAAGGAAGAAAGACCTGCCGTTCTGGACGAACACCGCAAAATACCTTCTGGCAGACCTTGTCATCCCTTTGATCGCGGCCGGAATCCTGCTGGCCATTCTGTACAAACAAGGGGTTTTGGTTTACCTCGCACCGCTTTCCCTGGTTTTTTACGGCCTCGCGCTCCTGAATGCGAGCAAGTACACGTTCAGGGCCGTACGCTATCTGGCGCTCTCGGAGATCATTCTCGGGTTGCTGGCAACGGCGTTGCTCGATTGGCAGCTGTGGTTTTGGGCATTCGGGTTTGGAATTCTCCACATCGTCTACGGGATCTTTGGTTACTGGAAATTCGAAAAGTGAGAGATATTCTCGAGGGGTTGAATATCGTTTTTGAAAGCCGCATCCGCCTCGCCATCATGTCGCTTTTGATGATTAGCGAGGAAATGGATTTCAATTCGATGAAGGACCAGCTGGAAGTCACCGACGGCAACCTCTCGAGCCACATTGCGATGCTGGAGAAAAACAGGTTCGTCAACGTGAGGAAGGCGTTTATCGGCAAGGTTCCCCGTACAACCTACTCTACGACTCGTGAAGGCCGAAAAGCGTTTGAAGGCCATTTGGACGCGCTCGAAAAAATCATCAAAAAGAACAAATGACGACCCCCGCTCAATTCCTTTCTCGATTGACATTCTGGACCACACTGTTTAACCATAGCGGCATCTCAAACTCTGGAGGAGGATTTATGATCACACAATTCTTTCAGCAGTACAGGAACGCGTTTGCCGGTATCGGTGTGGTTATCCTTTCACCGGCAGCTTTTCTTGTGACTTTCGGTTTGATGAATGAAGCCGGCCTTACTTCCCCCAACGATTGGCTGGACAACCTCATCAGAACGAATGAAACAGCCAAAGCGCTCTTTGACATATTTCTGCATCCGGCGGCCGTCCTTGGCGGAATTGTGCTCACCATGATTATGAACTCCCTGCCTCTCCTGCATTTCCGAATTCAGCCCGATGAGGCAACTTTTTCGGCTATCATTACGTTCAAAAACCGGCTACGCAATGCCGCTCTTGTTGCGGTCTCTTTTTTTCTTCTCAGTTCAGTTCTTATGTACGCGTTTTTAGAGAATTTCCGGATTGTGGCGCGCTGATTCCTAACGGCAACTCTCAGAGGTAGAAAAGGGCAGCTTTTCAACGAAGAGGGCGTTTTCCTTTTCTTCCACCACACTTCCATGCAATTCTCTCCCGCCTGGCATTTCAATCAATTTTTTTGCAACGTTGTTTCGCCTTTCTATGGCCGAAACTCCTGCAAAAAACCATGGCCGCGCAACGCTAGCTGAGCGGCTTCACGCACTCGCACATAACCTGTGGTGGACGTGGAACCCCGAAGCCCATCAGATTTTTCGAGAGCTTTCCTACCACGGCTGGAGAATGTCCAACCACAACGCCGTTGCGGTCCTGCAGGAAGTTTCCAGCCAGGAATTAAACGCAAGACTTCGCGACCCTGATTTCTCGAAGAAAGCAAAAGAAGTTCTCCATGAGTTTGACAGTTACATGGAGTACTCCTCCACATGGGCTGTCGAGCACGCTTCCGACCTCAAAGATCACGTTGCTTATTTCAGCGCTGAATTTGGGATCCATGAATGCCTGCCGATTTATTCAGGGGGCCTCGGCATCCTTGCCGGCGACCACATGAAAGCGGCCAGCGATCTGGGTATTCCGTTTGTCGGCGTCGGCTTGTTCTACCGGAACGGCTACTTTCAGCAAAGGATCGGCCCCGACGGCTGGCAGCAGGAATCATATCCCGTGAACGTGCCCGAGCGTCTTCCGATGAAGCTCGTTCAACAGGAGGAAGGCGGAAGACTGCTCAACTCCGTTGAGATCGGCCACAGCACCGTTTATTTCCAGGCCTGGCATGTTCATGTCGGACGCGTAGAACTCTACCTCCTCGACACCAACATACCCGAAAACGACCAGCATTATCAGAACCTGACGGCAAACGTTTACGGTGGAGACATCGACACGAGAATCGGCCAGGAGATTCTCCTTGGAATAGGCGGAGTCAGGTTATTGCGTTCGATCGGCCTCAACCCGTCCGTTTTTCACATGAACGAAGGCCATTCCGCCTTCCTTGTCCTTGAACTGCTCGAACAGGAGCTGAAATCGGGAATAAAGAAAGAAGAGGCCGAAAAAGTTGTCAGAAAAAAGTGCGTGTTTACCACGCACACGCCCGTTCCGGCTGGACATGACCGGTTCGGTTCGGAGTTGATGCGTCACGCGCTCGGGAAATTCTGGAGCTCCACCGGCATGAACCACGAAGATCTCATGTCCTACGGCCGGGTGAACCCCTCCGACGGGAACGAGCAGTTCACCATGACCGTGCTCGCGTTGAAAATGTCCCGGGCTGCCAACGGAGTGAGCGAATTGCACGGCAGGGTGAGCAGGGAGATGTGGAAGCATCTGTACCCTCATCTTCAGGTTTCCGAAGTTCCGATCGGCCACATTACCAACGGAGTTCACACACCCGGTTGGGCGACTTCGCACGCACATGAATTCTGGAATAAGAGGCTCGGCTTCGACTGGACGGAGAAATTGGTGGAGCCAAAATTCTGGAAAAAAGTCCAAAGCGATGATTTCGCAAGCGACGAGGAGCTGTGGGCCCTCCGCTACTTGCTCAGACGCGACCTTGTGGACTTCGCCCGGCGGCAGCTTCGGGAGCAGTACATGCGTCTCGGCGGCGACGGCTCTTCCGCATGGGCGCAGGCTTTGTCACCCGATGCTCTCACCATTGGCTTCGCAAGGCGATTCGCCACATACAAGCGCGCCTCCCTTGTGTTCCGGCATCTCGAAAAAATAATTCCGTTGCTGACGGACCCGCAACGACCGGTGCAAATTGTGTTCGCGGGGAAGGCTCATCCGCGTGACAACGAAGGCAAGAAATTCCTTCAACGGATCATCGAGATTACAAGACACCCGCAGCTCTTCGGAAAAGTCGTGTTCATCGAAAACTACGACATCAGCATTGCCCGGGAGATGATCGCCGGGGCGGATGTCTGGCTGAATAATCCCCGTAGACCTCTTGAAGCAAGCGGTACCAGCGGCCAGAAAGTTTCGATTAACGGCGGCCTCAATCTCAGCATCCTGGATGGATGGTGGCTCGAGGGATACAAGCCCTCAAGCGGTTGGGCGATCGGTGGAGACAACTCCGAGCCCGACATGGAGAAGCAGGATGAACAGGACTTCCAGCATCTTTACCAGACGCTTGCCGAACAAGTGATTCCAGAATTCTTTGACCGCGATGAAGACGGCATCCCTCGAAAGTGGCTGAAACGTATCAGGAATTCGATGGAATCTCTCATCCCCGTGTTCAACACAAACCGGATGGTGGCGGAGTACGTCAAGAAATACTACCTGACAAATTTTCCTTCTTGACCCTTCGGAAATCGTGTTGACATTGAACCAACCCCTGAATATCTTGCTTTTCGCGGACGACAGCTCATCATCGAGGACCATTTCTGCCGCTTTCACAGTTTGATTCCGGAATCTCAACAACCCTTGAACACTGATTCCTCACCGCACCGCTGCCTTTTTTCGAACGTAACACGCTTTTCCCAATCGACAAGATTCTTGTAACCCATGGCCGACGAAGATCTCAAAACTGAAGACAGCGAAGAAGCCGAAGAAAGTAATCGCAAGCTCGCGGCGATTATGTTCACGGATATCAAAGGCTTTTCCCGAAAGATGGGAAAAGACGAGAAGGCTGCAATGGAGATCCTCAAGAAACACGACGCGATGATGCGCGTGTTCGTCGCCAAACACGGCGGCAAAGTCATCAAATCCATCGGGGATTCCTTCATGGTGGACTTCCCGAGCGCCGTCAACGCCGTCAAATGCTCCATCAAAGCCCAGGAGTACTTTTTCAAGCATAACGAGGATAAATCTGACTTCGACAAGATCGAAATCCGAATCGGTATTCATCTCGGAGACGTTGTCATTGTCGGCAACGATATGTACGGCGACGGCGTAAACATCGCTTCCCGTATTGAGGCGATTACCGAGCCCAACCGCATTTGCATCACAGCCGATGTCTACAAGCAGGTCAAGAAAAAAATGGACCTGAAGGTTTATCACATCGGGTCGATGGAACTGAAAAACATCGAGGAACCCGTTGAGGTGTATGAAGTGCTCCTCGATTCAATTCCCGAATTTGCTCTGCCTTCCGAAACAGCGAAAAAAGCCCCTTCAAAACGAAAAATGGAGGCCATCACCAATGAAGAGGCTGACGAGGCAAGGGAAATCGAGGCGAAGAAACAAAAGGCCGCCGGGACCGAGCAGATCTCAGAAGCGGAGAAGTTGAAGCTCATTCAGGAACATTACAGCAGAGCGGAAGAATATTACGAAAAGGGAGAGATCGAGAAGGCGGAGGAAGAGATCAACGAAATCTACCGGCTGGATCCTAACAGGGAAGACGTCAGCAAGAAACTCGAGGAAGAGGAGAACAAGCAGCAGTCAGCTGAAGAATATTACAAGAAAGCTGAAGAGTTTTTCAACCAGGAAAAGTACGACGATGCAGAAAAATCGGCGAACGAGATTTTCAAGATCTCACCATTGCATGCCCGCGGCCAGGCCCTGCTCGGAAGAATAGAAGACAAGCGCTACGAGCAGAAGGAGCAAGAGCGCCGGGATCACGAATCAAAACGGCGTACCGATGATGATCGACGGGAGAAGATCGAAGGCGGCATTCGGAGAGCCAAGCAAATGATGGATCAATACAAGTTCCGTGAGGCCCTTGCTGAAGTGGAGCAAGTGCTCGCCGGCGAGCCCGAGAACGTGTCTGGAAAGGAACTGAAAGGAATCCTGGATGAAAAGCTTCAAAAAGAAAATGAAGAACTGGCAGCTGCGGAAAGGATCAAACAGGCAGAGGACCTAGCCAGAGCTCAGGAAAATAAGAAGGAAGCGGGACAATTGGCTCGCGATCTCGCAGAGTTGCAGACAGCCGCCGCAGCGACGGCGGTGGCTGCCGAAGAGGCCGAACGTCAACGCCGGCGTGCAGCGATCATCAGCGCCGTCGTGAAGTATGGCACTCGCACAGCTGCCGTCGTCGGAATTGCGGCCGTTCTTTACTACGGCATCCCCATGGCGTACAAGGCGGTTTTCCCCAACAAAGCTCTCATAGCTGTCACAGCGTTTTCCGGAAGCGGCGACGACTACCTCGCTGGAATCCTGCCGACGCTTATTGCGCAAGACCTTCTTGGCCACGATCATGTCACGGTTGTCGCCCCCACCACTTCCTCGAGCTATGATGCGAAGGTTCAGGATATTTCCAAAATCGCGGGTGAGATGAATGCCAGGCAGATCGTAACCGGCGAAGTCCGTCGAAGCGGAGACAATTATTCGCTCATCGTCCGCATGTTCGACGGGCTCACGAAAGAAAAAATATTTGAGGAAAAGTACGACAAGGACATCGCTTCACTCCCTGCTGTCCGTTCGGCCATTGTTCGAACTGTTTTGGAAAAACTCGAAATCGATGCCACTCCGCGCACTGTAACATCGCCGACACCCAATGCACAAGCCTTCGATGCTTTCCTGTACGCCTCCTGGCTTATCAACCAGGCGGATATGGATTCTATAAACCGTGGCGTGGCGATTCTTGGACGCGTCACCGAGGCCGACCCGACATTCTCTCTTGCGTACTCAACGCTCGCCCACGGCATTATCCGCCAATTTCAGCAAGGTGGAGAGGGCAACAGGTCCATGCTCGCAGATGCAATCGAAGCGGCAAAAAAAGCCATCGAAAGCGACAAATTAAACGCCTCGGCGTACGGGCAGCTCGGAATAGCCTCGCGGCACCTCCGGCGTTTTGAAGATGCAAAACGTTATACGAACCGAAGCCTTGCGCTTCAGCCTGCAAATCCGGATGCGCAACGCGAACTGGCTCTGCTTTCCGTCGTTGAAGGCGACTACGAGAAAGCTCTCGGACATCTTTCCAACGCCCGTTCACTGGATCCCAAGAATCCCGATACATTCCTTGTGGCCGGGTTGATTCACCATTTCAAACAGCAGTATTCCGATGCAGTGACTGCGTATCAGGCTGCGATCGCTTTTGGTGGAAACGAATTTGTCATCACGACGAGATACCTGTCCAAAGCATGGGATGCAACCGTGAACGAGGCCAAAACTGCGGCCTACTACGAAAAATTGATCGAGCGGAACCAGAAAGACTATTCAGCATACTACAGAATCGGACAGGCGTATCAGGCGAACGGGAAAATCGACAACGCGAAAAAATTTCTCGAACCCGGAGAAAAACTGGCGCGCGGAGCCATCGACGCAAACACCCGCGACCCCCGCCCGCATATTTATCGTGCCCTTTTCCTGACACGACTCGGCGACCCGACCGGCGATTGGGAAAAAGAGGTGAACACCGCAACAGACCTCGCTTCGAACGAGGCTGAGGTTTTCTTCCGTAAAGCCAACGTGTACGCCATCCAAAAGAAAAAAACCGAAGCGCTTGCAGCGCTCAAACGCGCATTGGAGCTCGACTACACGTTTTCCGAAATCCTGAACGTTGACTTCAGCCAGATTTCACGCGAACCCGAATTCCAGGCAACCATCGTCCGGCCGATCAAACAAGCTGACCTGGACCAGTAGTCGCTTGCCAGACTTCCGAAGTCTGATTCGAAAACTCGTGAGACTTCGAAAGTCTCTCCTGTTCACATCTTTGCGGTTTGCCTCCAACAGTTTTTTTACCTACTTTTCGCAGCGCTTTTTCAAGATCAATCCGGTAGAATGATTCTCATGAACTTGTCATGAATGTCTTTGAAGAAATTGACCGCCGCGAACACGAACAGGTTCTCTTCTGCTCGGACCGGAAAGTCAGACTGCGCGCCATCATCGCCGTTCACAACACCTCGCTCGGGCCTTCACTTGGCGGCACGCGCATGTGGATGTATCTGAATGAAGAAGAGGCGCTTCGCGATGTTTTAAGACTTTCCAAAGGTATGACGTACAAGGCTGCTATTGCCGGCTTAAACCTGGGCGGCGGCAAGGCCGTCATCATCGGCGACCCGGAAAAAGACAAAACCGAATCACTCTTCCGCACATACGGCCGCTTCGTCGATACGCTCGGCGGCAGGTACATCACCGCTGAAGACGTCGGGACAACCGTACGCGATATGGAATGGGTCCGCATGGAGACCCGTCATGTCACCGGAATTTCCCGGGCACTCGGAGGCAGCGGAGACCCCTCGCCCGTAACCGCCCTCGGCGTTTATATGGGCATGAAAGCCTGCGCGAAGGAAGTGTTCGGCTCCGATTCCCTTCGTGGCAAAAAAATTGCCGTTCAAGGAGCAGGCAAGGTGGCAACCCACCTCTGCGAACACCTGGAACGCGACGGCGCAAAAATCATGATCACCGATATTCATGATGGGAGGGCAAAAGAAGCCGTCAAGCGCTTCAAGGCAACGTACGTGAAGCCGGAAAAAATCTTTGAAACGCCGGCCGATATTTTTGCTCCTTGTGCCCTGGGAGGAATCCTCAATGACGACACCATCCCGAAACTCAAGTGTCGGATCGTTGCCGGGGGCGCCAATAATCAGCTCCTGGACGAAAAAAAACACAACCAGATGCTCATCGAGCGGTCGATCCTCTACGCCCCGGATTACGCCATCAACGCCGGCGGGCTGATCAACGTTGCGAACGAGCTGGAAGGCTACAGCGAAAAAAGAGCTCTGAAGCAGGCAGAGGGCATTTACGATATTCTCCGCCACATTTTCCGAATCTCGAAGGAGGAAAACGTACCGACGACAGCGGCAGCGAACAAGCTCGCAGAACATCGGATACAGTCCATGGGCCATATCAAACAGATCTTTTCCGGCCATTCAAACGGCGTTGCACAAAATCACGAATCAAGCGTAAAGACATAGTATAAAACTGCTTTCTGTTCTTTCCCAATTCTTATGTCGGTCAGAAGACGAATCGTACGAGAAAAAGCGATGCAGGCGCTCTACGCACACGAAATGTCGGGCGAGTCCGTCGAATCGGTCCTTAAAAATATTGTTTCTGATCTCAAGAAACACAAAGAGTCGTTCGAATTCGCCAAATCTCTGATCTTGAAGGTCGTCGAGACCTCGAAGGAGCTGGATCAAATGATCAAAGATCGCGTGAAGAATTGGGAATTCAACCGTCTCGCCGTCATCGACAAGGTCATCCTCCGCATCGGCATTTGTGAACTTCTGTATTTCGAAGACATTCCGCCAAAGGTCTCCATTAATGAAGCCATCGAAATCGCCCGAACCTACAGCACGGACAAAAGCGATAAATTCGTCAACGGCGTTCTGGATTCTGTCCTGGACGATTTGCGTACCAGTGGGCGGCTGAAAAAAACCGGCCGAGGGTTGGTGGAGTCCTCCCCCAGCAAGAAACCAGCCGAATGACAGAGCTCGATCTTCCTTCCGGATCTTCGCGCTCACCCGCTGTCACCCGCGGACAGATTTTTGCCTGGACATTGTTTGACTTTGCCAACACCGCCTTCTACGTCATCATCCTCACGGTCGGCTATCCGCTCTATTTTAAGCAAGTCGTTGCCGACCACGGCCAGCAAGCTGATTTCCTCTGGGGCGCGGCCTTCAGCATCTCGATGCTGATTGTTGCCATTGTTTCGCCCATTCTCGGCGCAACGGCTGATTTCGGAACGGGAAAAAAGCGCTTTCTTGGTATCTTCACGGCCCTGTGTATTGCATCCACCGCGGGGTTGTTCTTTGTTGAGCGCTCAATGATCGTATCCGGAATGCTCTTGCTGATCGCGGCGAATATTGGTTTCGAAGCGGGTCTGGTGTTCTACGACGCATTTCTCCCCGAAATCGCAAGCGAGAAAAGTTACGGCCGTGTGTCTGGGTATGGGTTTGCGATGGGATATGTGGGGTCGCTCATCACGCTCATCATCGTGTTTCCACTCTACTCCGCAGGGTTTGCAGAATCGAATCTGTTGAACATGCGCCTGAGTTTCCTCATCGCAGCATTCTTTTTTCTCGTGTTTGCGGCGCCGTTGTTCCTGTTTTTGCCGGATCGGCAGCGCACCGCCAGCCTGAAGCTCAATTTCGTAAAGATCGGCCTCGACCGTGTCCGGTCGACATTCAGAGACTTTCCCCGCTACAAGAACGTTGGACGGTTTCTGATTTCCTATTTTTGCTATATCGACGCCGTCAACACGATCATTATTTTTTCCTCGATCTTTGCCATGGAAACGCTGAAGTTCGACCTGGGGGAAATTGTCATCTTCTTCGCCATCGTTCAGACGTCCGGCATCATCGGCTCTGCTTTGTTCGGTGTTCTCGCCGACACGTGGGGCCATAAGAGGACGCTCACTCTTTCGTTGCTCCTGTGGCTGGCGATTGTCGTGTGCGCGTATTTCGTCGAAACGAAACCCATGTTCTTTGCTGTGGGAGTGCTGGCCGGCGTTGCCCTCGGCTCATCACAATCCACAAGCCGGAGCCTCATGTCACAAATTACTCCTCCCGGGAAAAAAACTGAGTTTTTTGGGTTCTATTCGTTTTTTGGCAAAGCGTCTGCGATCGTCGGCCCGTTTGTTTTTGGCCTTGTGTCTTCCTCCGTGAACCAGCGGGTCGCGATCCTCTCGGTGGGGGTTTTCCTTCTCATCGGCCTCCTTCTCCTCCAGCGGGTCGAAACTTCGCCAACAACCCGCTAAAAAAAAGAAAGCCCCGTCAGGAGAACCCGACGAGGCTTTTTGGTGAATCACTGCTGTCCCTAGTAGTCGGGCCCGAGAGAAAAATACCACACGGGCTCTGAGAACCCCTGCATGTTGTATCTCCACGCAACGTCGATCCGCAGCGGGAAACCGAGAAAACCAAGGCGTGCCCCGAAACCAGTGCCGATGAGCAGGTCTTTTGTCACAGCCGCGCCCGAGGGATCTCGCGTGACCCCTTGCCACGTCCTCGTGTCCTTCCAGGCCGATCCGATATCAAGGAACGCGGTTCCGAGAATGTTCTGAAAACCGATCGGGAGTGCGCCGAGGATAAAATATCTCACGAGCGGGAACCTGAACTCAAAATTCGCCAGGGCAAATTTTGTTCCGTTCCTCGCATTGTAATTATACCCCCTCATCGGCAGGACCGGAGTCAGGAAAAGATAATCCTCGGCATTGACAATCGGTATGTTACCGCTAGACCCACTGAAGGTCCGGTTAATCCAGCCCTCAGTTCCCCCCAGCATGAAGTATTGAGCGTTCTCTCCGGTGCTGAGGCCACCCGACAAACGAAACGCAAACATATAGTCTTTCCAGAGTTTGCTGTAGTCCCGGTAGTCGAACGTAAAGGTTTGGATATCGGGTGATTGATCGCTCCACTTGGGGCTTCCGTAAAACGTGAAATTGAAGCGCGATCCGTTGCTCGGCCCGAACCAGGCTCCTTGCCACAATGAATTGTCCTGCACATAAGCAATCTGCGGTAACAGGAAGGACCGCCTCTGCGGGTTCGTGCCGATGTATGCGAGGTTATCCCGCGAAAGGTTGATCCACAATGCTGAAAAATCGATCCGGTTGAACTTGTCTATTGGATACGATGCTGTCAAGCCGACTCCCCACGAACGAAACCGAAACAGAGAATCTGCCTGGTACAGAAAGCGCGCATTGTGGAATCCGCTGAGTCCGTAATCGATTCTGGCCGGCAAGTACCAGTACGTCAGCCCATAATTGCTGTTTTTCAAGTCGAGGTAAAGGTCGGTGACAAATTCAATGCGGTGGTCGCCCATCATGTCGCTGAAAGCCATAAGCGTCTGGCCTTGAAGGCCGTAGAACGTATTGTAACCTGCGTTCCCGTACACCAAATCGGTGGTGAAGTTGAGCTTATACTTGCGGGGAACGTAATTGCCTTCCTGGTCTTTGGTGCTTGCAATGTCAAACTCCGTTGACGGCTCACGCTTCCGAATCGTGTCCTTCATTGCCTCCTCGGAAAACACGTAATTCTGCAGGTCGATCTTCGATGCATTCCTGTACTTCATTTCCGACGCCGACGTATCCACAACCACGATGACATTCTGACGGACCATCAGGGTATCCAGAGATGGAGAGCTCTGGACAACTTGTTTCGGTTTTTCCTCGCGGGGCATTTCGAACTTTCTCTTGAAATGTTCCGTCGGCTCCAGTTCGGTGACAGTAAGCCTTCGTTCCAGGGGACGCGTCATGAGGAAAATGTCGAACCCTGCTTCACTGAGCGATGAAAAGACCATTTTCGATGCGTCTCGGGACAAGGAAAGCTGGTACACACCGCTGAGAGAGTTTGTCACCGGTACGTCGGTCCCTTTCTCGATGTCGCGGACATAGATGTTGTTGATGCCGCTCCGGTCGGAAATGTACAGCAGTTTTTTGCCGTCCGGTGAAACGACGGGAGAGGTTTCATCGCTGTTGGCAAAATTGGTGATGCGGCGAATCGCACGGCTCTGGATATCGATGGCATACAGATCCTTCTGTTTGTAGTCAAACTTCACCATTCGAAAACCCTGAGGGACCATGGAAGCATTGAGAAAGTCCCGCCTGTCGGATGCGAAGTAGACCGTTTTACCGTCGGGCGAAATTGAAGGGTCGAAGTCCGAAAAAATGTCGTCGGTAAGATTCGTGAGGCTCTTCGACGCGATGTCGTAGATATAAACGTCGGATTGCGGAGCCTTCATCCCAATAAATGCCAGTGCCTTGCCGTCGGTTGCCCAATCCACTGAGAATATTCCGTCAAGGTCGAACTCGAGCTTCTCGCTGTTCCCGGATTCAACATCGACGATCATGACAGCATCCTGTTCGCCCGCTTTTACGGCCAGCGCGATCTTCCGGCCATCGGGGGACCAGGTAATCCCCGGGGTGAGCAATTTAAGTTCTTCGAAATCTTTTGTCCGCTGGCCGCTGACAATCCTGTCAAGAACCTCGCCGTCAATGGCAGACATCAAGAAGATTTCAAAGTAGTCATTGCGGTCTGAGAGAAATGCGATTTTGTCTCCCTGGGGAGAGATCGCCGGACTCATGTTGTAGAAATTATTTTCCTTTGTGTGATTGGTCAGACGTTTGGCGTAATCTTCCGGCTCCTCGCGCTTGGCGATGTCGGGCCAGTAAAGAACTTTCTGCTCCTTTTGCCACCGCTCCGACAGCTCTTTCACCGACAGGCCGATCGTGGATTTGAACCCCTGTTCAACGCTCCGAGTTCCTTTGACCCGGTTGAGAATCTCCGCTATTTTCGGCTCGCCGTATTTATTTGCGATGTAATGCCAGACCGACTGCCCGCCCCGATAAGCGAAATAGCCGCCCAGGAACTCAATTGGTGGAAGGTAGTTGTGGATGGTTGCGTCCCTCAGAAACATATCTGAGTTGGTGTCCCATTTCAACGCGGCATATTCGGCAAAACCCTCATTCATCCAGAGCGGCAGCTGAACGGGGGCCCGGCTCGAAATGAGTGATTGAATCGTTCCGCCGTAAAACATGTCGTTGATGACGGCATGAACGAGCTCGTGATGGATCACGTGCCGGTACATTTGATAGTTGCCTTCGAACGGCAAAACAATGCGGTTTTTGAACAACTCCGTGACTCCGCCGATCCCCTCTTCCAAGTATTGATCGATGACGTTCGTCTGTTGAAATTCGTTGTGAGAATTGTGGACGACGATCGTGACCCTGTTGTTGATGTCGTAACGCATGAGCTTCCGGATTGAAGCATACGCTTCCTCCGCTGCGTCGGCGGCGAACTGGGCGAGCTCGTAACCCTCCTGGGCAAAGTAGATGTCAAAATGGTCCGTCTGGATGAATTCCCAGTCGAAATACTTGTATTGAACCTTGTTTTTCCCGAAGGAGGAATTCTGCGATTGCGCCATTCCGGCCAGGGCGCAGGCGAGAACTGCAAGCGTGACGCATCGTTTCATGAATTTCTTCCTCACAAAAACCCTCGAAAATGTTGGTTTCATGGTAGTTAAAAACGCAGGGAAAAGCAACGAACAGTCCCTTCAAGGCAAAGTCTATGCCGGGCTGCGCCCCGATTTCTTCGTGGTGGTTTCCATCTCACTCTCACGCAGGATGAAATCTATTTGTCGTTCTTCGGGTTTCACCCTGATGACTTTTACATACACTCTGTCTCCCAAACGATACTTCTTTCCTTTGTGACGACCGACAAGCGAATAATGCTTTTCATCGTACACGTAGTAGTCATCCGTGAGGTCTCGTACGTGCGCCATGCCTTCGACCAGAATATCGTCAACCTCGACGTAAAGCCCGTAATTTGTGACGCCGGAAACCACGGCGGGGAACTCGTCTCCAACATGCCTCTTCATGTATTCCACTTGCATGACTTTCACAGCAGCACGCTCCGCCTCCATCGCCCTTCGTTCCAATTCGGAAGACTTCTTGGCAATCATAGGAAGCCTCCCCCTGAGAACTTCGCGCTCTTCCAGCGAGATCCCATCGTGATACGATTTCAAAAGACGATGGATCACAAGGTCTGGGTAGCGTCTGATCGGGGAAGTGAAATGAGAGTAGTATTCGAATGCAAGCCCGTAGTGGCCGATGTTTCTTTCCGAATAGATTGCCTTCGCCATGGAACGAAGAGCCACCTCGTTGATCACGTTTTCAACCTCGGTTCCGCGTACTTGCTCGAGAAGCTTTTGCAATTCCTTGGACGACACGCCGCCGTCGAAGTTTAATGTGAAACCGAACTTTGCGACAAAGCCAGACAGTTCGCGGATTCTTTCGGGGTCGGGAGAATCATGCACACGGTAAAGAAACGGTTTCGGGTGGTCTTCTTTTTTCACAAGCCCGATGTGTTGAGCAACCACGCGGTTGGCGAGGAGCATGAACTCTTCCACCAGGCGGTGGCTTTCCGTCCTTGTTTTCTTGATGATTTCCGCTGGCTTGCCTTCCTCGTCAAATCGAAACTTTGCTTCCGCCGATTCAAAGTCGATGCTTCCTTCCTTCAGCCTCTTACGCGTCAGCATCGAACTCAGCCGGTGCATTTCCAACAGCAGCTCGTCCAATTTGGTTTCCCCGGAAGTCCCTTTCCCGTCGATGACGGCCTGGACTTCCTCATAGGAAAACCTCCGATGGCTGTGGATGACAGATTCGAGAATCTCGTAGTTTTTGACGATTCCCTTCGCGCTGAGCTCCATCAACACCGAGTAGGTGAGCCTGTCTTCCTTCGGCCGCAGGCTGCAGATTTCGTTCGAGAGTTTTTCCGGAAGCATCGGAATAACACCATTGGGAAAATACACACTGGTGCCTCTCGTCAGAGCCTCTTTGTCTAGTATCGTTCCTTCCCGCACGTAGTAGGAGACGTCCGCTATGTGCACACCGAGTTTGTAGTCCCCCGTCGCCAGTTTCTCAAGCGATACAGCGTCATCAAAATCCTTGGCGTCTTCCGGGTCGATCGTGCAACAGATTGTCTTTCGCATGTCCAGCCTGCGGCGAAGCTCAGACTCCGGAATGGAAACCGCGAGATTCTGCGCTTCGTTTAAGACTTCCTGCGGAAATGAAGGCGGCAACCCGAATTCGCGCAAGACGGAAGATATCTCGGCTGAGACTTCGCCCGACTTCCCGAGAACCTCCACCACGCGGCCCTCCGGGTTAAACTGTCCTTTCCCCCACGAACCGATCTCGACCACAACTTTGTCACCAACTCCGGCTCCCCCCGCCATGTTCTCACCGATACGGATATCCCGTGAAACACGCGAATCATCGGGAATCACCACAAAAGCATTTCGGCCCTTTTCCATTGTTCCAACAACGCGTGTCCTTCCTCGTTCCACCACACGCACGATTTCGCCTTCCCGCTTTCCTCCTTTTTCTTTTTTTCTCGTGCTTTGGGTAAAAAGGGAAACCTCCACGGTGTCTCCATGTGTCGCCATCCCCAGATCTCGCGGGCTGACAAAGATGTCTTCTTCAACGCCCGGGACCGTTACAAATCCGACCCCTTGCCTTGTCCTTTCCAACTTGCCGATGAGAGTCTCGGACACGTGCAAATAGCCGTAACGTTTTCCGGTTACACGCTGGAGAAGTTTCTTATCCTCGAGAATTCGGAGGGCTTCCTTCAGCAGCAAGTATTCCGTTTCCTGCTTGATTCCAAGTCTTCGGGCAAGCACTCGACTCTCGAAGCTGTCACCCGGATAGCGTGCGAGAAAAGAAAGAATCTTTATCTGAAGGGAATCGGTTGAAGAGTTCATTGTGTGATTCAAAAATTTATCCGATAGAGTAGGCGGGCACCGTTTGATGCCCTGTTTTCCTGCAAGTTGTCAATGCCTTCGACCCGGCGTTCGACGGTGAAAATCAGGTTCCGCCAGGTTTCGATTCCGACAATACTGCTCATCGGAAGCTCAACGCTAAAATTCGTGTTGTTGATGTTGTTGAGGACACGCCCCCCTAACCGTAGGACTGCTTCTCCGATTTCCCCTGAAATACGGACGTCCGCAGACTCAGTAGTTCCGTAATAAAGCACGTCCAGGGAAACTCCTGAGACCCTCCTGAGATACTCCCTCAGGGGCGCAGACAGCACGCCGGAAGTAACCCCGAGGAGGTTGTCGGTGATGAGTGAGGTTTGCTCTTTCCCAGTCAATTCGTCTCGAAAGCGGCCGCTCAACAGGAAGGCAATCGCATTCGATTCCTCGTCTCCTTGATCCCAGCTTTCGTATTTTCCGTTCTTTTCTTTCTGGATGGCGAAACTGAGTTTTGGTTCGTTCCGGGTTCCTTTAATTTCCAGTTTTACGAGCACTTTTTCTAGAGAATCCACTGCTATTTGGTGAATAGATTCATAACGTCCTACGATGTCCAGTTCAGGATTCAGCGCATTACCCGTGAACAAGAGTTTCCCCGTGGCTTCGAACTTCTTGAAATAGTTGTAGTAGGATCGGTTCGTGACTTCCACTTGTCCGTTGAGCCGGGCTGCGGGTCCATTTTTTTCAAACGCCAGCCGACCCCGCATGTCTGCAAACAATTCCTCGTTGGTCATCGGGTTCACGACCAGGCGCATCTGGGTCGGACCCTGCATTTCGATGACAAGGTTATAGACGATGTTGTCGAGAAACGATGTGGATATGTCTTCCCCGGTTTGAATCACAGGAGTTTTTTCCGAAGTGCCGTTTGGAATTCCGCCGTCAATCACCCTTGCGGAACTGTTCATTGCGAAGAGTGCTCCCGGTGGTTCCAGACTCGAACCGGATTTGGAAGCCTTCGATGTGTCATCCACGTACGTGATGGCAATGTTTCTGTTGGCCACGAGGATGGTTTCACGTTCCGGGGGCAGCGTGAACTTGCCGTTCCGAACCTGCACCTCGCCCGAGAGAAAGGATTTCGACAATTCCCCATTCCACCGAATGCCCGATGGCCCCGTCGCGGCGAACAGATCTCCGTAGAATTTTGACCCGGCGGGGCGAACTGTCTCCTTCATGAGTAAGAGCTGGCCGTTTGCATTCAAGTCGAATTGTCCAAGCTTCAAACCCTCGAGGATGAAATTCCCTGTCAGATTCATGAGCCCTCGCCCATAGGACTGATCCTGCGGGACATTCTTGAGGGTCACCTGTTCAAAAACAATGTTGGTCTTGTTCGAGACAAACCTCCCGTCAATAATGTAGTCGATGCCAAGAGGAACGAACGTGAATTTCGCAGAACTCAGCACAAGGTATCCATCATACTCCGGGGCATCCACCGTTCCCTTCATTTTCATATCACACGACAAGAACCCGCCCACGTTGGAAACCACCGGGAGGAACGGACTCAACAAATCAAGACGCATCCCTCTCGACTGCAGTTTGAGGTCGATATTCCCTTTCGGGGTATGCTTATGAGAGGCGCTCAACGAAAGCTCATACGGAATGGTTCCGGACAATTGCATATCGGGCGCTGCATTGGGGTCGGCGGCATTGTACCTGTAGGTTGTGTGAACATTGAGCAGATGCTCAAAATACGACAATCGGGTTTCCACCTGACCAAACACGGTTTCCCTGGACCGAAAGCCGTCGACGACTAAATCCACAGAAATATTCGGATGTTCGACATCGCCTCGCACAAGAAGCCTTCCGCTCACGATCCCTCCAATGCCCTGGAGAGACGCGATTTGACGAGTCTGAGGGATCAATTGTTGAAGATTGTTCAGCAAGAATCCCTTGACGGAAACATCGAGGTCGGACACTCCCGCCGGATGGAAGAAGCCGGAAGCCGTGATTTCCTCGGTTTCACGCCGCAAGCTGAATGATTTGAACTGGAAACCATCCTGTCCGAGCAATAAAGAAACGGGGTCGGTGTTTTCATAGTCAGTCGTTCCAAAGCCTAATTTGACTCGTTCCATATTCAATTCATATACCCCCCCCCGATGAACGGCAGTCCCGAGCATTTCAACATGAGTCGTTGAATCCACGAGGACTGACACGTCAAAAGCTCCCTCTGCACCATTCGACCTGATTCCCGCATGAAGCCCGCTGAGGTTGGTCTTGCCAATGACCCCATGACGAGATTGAACATCCAGAGTTCCGTTGAACGATTCAAAAAAGTTCATGCGTGAGATACCGGCGAGATCTACATCGGCTCGGAAGCCACTCATGCTGAAACCGGTCAGAGGAGCACCGTAACTGAAACCTGCGCTCATGACCTCAGCCGAAAAGCGGAGGCTGTCCACATCGCCGTCTATTCTGCCTTCGATGGTACATGCTCCATGAAGCGGCTCGCGCACAGCAACACCAAGTGCATACAGATTGTGAATCCTCGCAGAGAATTGCGCTGCAAGTGGTGTCATCTTGCCCGCGCCCGACACCTGAAACTTTGAAGCCATCCTGAATTGAAATGGCAGAAACGACCTGAGCGAATCAAGATTCTTTATGCGATGCGTGATCCCCTTGCTGAGAATTTCAATGCCGGAGGAAACATTGGAAAGAAAGGAAGCCGGAGTAAAGGTTCCCCGAATCGAGAGGTCCGCGATATCGGATTTCAGCAGGAACTGGCTCGATGATGCTTCCTCATCGTCGAATGAAACCCGGGCCTCTCCGCTGTCAAACTTCTCGTTGTTAAAGGATGACTGCGTGAATGACAACGCCGCGTTCGTGCGCATCCCGGATTTATCCTGCCACAAGCCTGAGCCGGATAATTTGAACGACAAATCGCTTTGGTACGATGTGTTCTTCAAAAACGGGCCAAGGTTCAAGGAGGAGACGCTTCCTTCATATTTGTATATTGTGGAATCCGGCAGAAAGTGCAACCCTCCTGAAAGATTGAAACTGGCTGCTCCTGTGGCCGCGGCAACATTCGAATTCAGAACTCCTTCTCCAATGTCGAAAACGAATACGGAACGCTTGAGAGGAATATCAGAAAACGATGACGAATCGACATCGATTCGGGCAATCGCTCTCATCGAACGGACATCCGTCCCGAAGCCATCGATCGTAGCCAGAGCGTTCACACTGCTGCGAAACTCGTCCTTCCCCGTCGCGACTCCAAAATCGAAATTCCTGGTTTCGAGTTTCGCCTTATAGGTCAATCTGTTTGCAGTCTTCAAGCTGCCGTCGAGTTGGATGGCCCCGGCATCCGTTTCTGCACCAAGGTTCACGGTGAAATCTGCGGGAGTGCCCTGAAACTCAAGCCCGAACAAGACATTCCCCAGGGTGCGCAAATCGGGCAGGCCGAGGCCCGGCAGCGATTCCCGAATATCTACAGGGTCAATTTTGTTGTCGAGCAATGTGAAGTCGAGTCTGAGGTTGGCGGGCTTGTGGAGGTTGAAGATGGTCCCTTGAGCTTGAAGAACCGATTTTGGCGTTCGGATGGAAAACCTCTCCACGCTGAGCCTGCCAAACAACCCGCGTATTTGCCCCTGGACCGCGAATGACCTGTCGAGAAAATCGACATGCGGATAAAGGAATTGTTTCAGCTCTCTCGAATCAAGCTTCTGGATGTTGATGCCCAATTCCACTGGCGCCTTTTCAAGGTCTTCGAGTTTTCCGAGCGCCGCGAGATTGACATTCTTCACCTGGACATCGAGTTTGATGGAAGAACGCTTCGTTTCAAAAACGAAATTTTCCACAGATGCCAGTGAGGGCGTCAGCGTGAATTTTCCCTCGATGCGGCCTACCTCGAGTCTGGGGTTGCGGGATTCAAACGAGAGCGACTTGATTTGCCCGTATATTCTCTGAGGCCCAATTGAGCCGGATGCAGAAAACTGCACTGAATCCAGCCGGATTCTTGCATAATCCACTACATCATCCGGAGGCTCACTCGCCAACCCAAGCTGCCGGTTTCGCAAGACGAGGGAATCCTCAAACGCTATCCTTGCACCAACAAGCGCGATCTCTTTGATGTCAATCGTGGTTGACGAACCTGCGGTATCCTCTGGAACCGGCCTCACAATCTGACTCAGATTCAACACGCCGTCGGCCGTCCGCCAAATGTGAATTCTCGGATTGACAACGGTTACGCGGGTGACCGAAATCTTGTTAAAGAAAAAGCCCGTCGGGTCGTATTTGATCTCAATGCGGTCGGCAGTGAACAACTCCTCGTTGTTCTTGGCGAGGACGATGTTGTGAATTTGCGTCCCGGTTACAAAATTTCCTTCAAACCTGTCGAAATGAAGCGATGCGTCGATGGATTCATGATACCGCTCGAGGATGAAGTTTCGAAGGTAGGTGCGGAAGTAGCGCGTTTGAGTGAAACCCAGGACGGCGACCCCGACAAACATCGCTATCATGACTAAATAGAACACTAAACGGAATAACCTTCTCAGCACAGTTTCACCATCGCAAACCCTTCAGGGGACTATGAACGAACGGCGGCCGATTTGGAGATTTTCTGAATAATGCGGGTGGTCGACCGGTCGGGGAGGAATTTTATCGTTTTGACTGTTCCGCCCGCCTTCTCGACCACGTCCTTCCCAACGACCTTTTCCAGCGGCCAGTCAGCGCCTTTGACCAATACGTCGGGCACAAGCGCACGGATGATCTCGTACGGAGTATCTTCACCGAAAAGGCAGACATAATCGACGGATGCCAATGCCGCCACGACGTGTGCCCGGTCCTCCTCCTCCACAATTGGACGGCCATCTCCTTTGATTCGTTTCACAGAACCGTCGTTGTTCACACCAACGATGAGCGCATCACCCAGCGATTTTGCGTTCGAAAGATATTCAACATGCCCCCGGTGGAGAATATCAAAGCATCCGTTCGTAAAAACCACCCGCTTGCGTGCTTTTTTCAAACGTTTTCGAATTGCAGCGAGGCTTTTCAGTGAAACGACGCGACCCATGGTTCAGCCCGCAGCATGATTCGTGTGAGCGAGAACTTCTTTGAGCAGAATCTGCTTGTCGATCGGCACAATGCCGACTTCCCCACACACAATACCGCCCGCAAAATTCGCCAGCGTCGCGGCCTCACCGATATCCCCCCCAGAGGCAAGAACCATCGAAAGCATAGAAACCACGGTATCTCCCGCCCCCGAGACATCTGCCACCTTGATCGCGCGGGTCGGCAGGTGAGTTACTTTATCGCCTTTTTCAAAGAGTGCCATACCATGCTCGCCGAGCGTCAGGAGTACATTTTCAGCGTCGAGCACATGCATCATTTCCTTGCCGGCCTTGTCGATGTCGTCCCATTCGCCCAACTTGCACCCGAGGGCTTCCTCGGTTTCCTTCCGATTCGGCTTGAAGACCGTGACGTTTTTGTAGGCAAAGAAATTGTTGAATTTTGGGTCGACGGACACAGTCTTTTCGTGTTTGCGGGCGGCCTCGGTGACTTCATGGATAAGATGGGGAACAAGCACGCCCTTGTTGTAATCCTCAAGTATGATGCCATCGAGTGTCTTTATCGATTCTGCCAGGGTTTTTAGGATTTTGACCTGGATCTCAGAGCTGATATTCTGTTTGGTTTCCTGGTCAATTCGCACAACATGCTGATGGTGGGCGATGACCCTGGTTTTGACAGTGGTCGGCCTTGATGAATCTATCACAATGCCGGAAGTCGGGAAACCGTTCCCTTCGATGATCTTCATCAACTCCTTACCGGTCAAGTCCGAACCGATGACTCCGACCATAATCGGGACTCCGCCAAGCGCGGCAATGTTGTTGGCGACGTTTGCCGCCCCGCCCAAACGTGTCGACTCAGATTCAACCTCCACCACGGGAACCGGAGCCTCGGGTGAGATTCTTGCTACGCTCCCCCAGTAGTAGCGGTCCAGCATGAGATCGCCGACCACGGCAATCCGCTTGCCGGCAAAACCGTCAAAGAGTGACTGGAGACGTTGCTTCGTAAGTGAGATCATGGCATCAAAATGTGCAGAATTACATGTAATATAGACAGAAATCGAAGGACAATCAACCGTCCCCATCCGACTGGGTTCTCTTGCGTCTTTTATGATTTTTACTGAAGTTGCCTCCGCAACTTTCACACACTCCTCTGTCCCACATCCCCGCTTAAGATGATGGCAAAGTATTCTGCAAAGGATTTGCGTGGTTCTATTGTTCCACTTGTGACGCCGTTTCGCGACGGCAAGGTCGACGAGAAATCCCTTGGATCACTCATCGAGTGGCAAATCGCGAGCGGAAGCCACGGCATCTCCGTTGCGGGGACGACGGGCGAGCCCACCGCTCTCACACGCGCCGAACGCGAAACAGTGATCCGTCTCGCGAGCGAAATCATTAACAAGCGTGTTCCGTTCGTCGCGGCAACAGGTTCGAACAATCATGAAGAAACTTTACATTTCTCACAGGTTGCGCAACAAGCGGGCGCCGATGCAGTCTTGCTCATTACTCCGTACTATGTGCGCCCGAGCCAGGAAGGTTTGTTCAGACATTTCAAGTCCGTTGCCGACTCGCTTGACCTACCCGTCATTCTCTATAACATTCCCGGCCGCTCTGCCATCAACCTCGAAATCGACACGGTGGCCCGGCTGAGGGAAACCTGCAAAAACATCATCGGCATCAAAGAAGCAAACCACGATTTTTCTCACATCACGCGGCTTATCGGTAAGTTGGGACGGGATTTCCTTGTGTATTCTGGAATTGAACTTTTATGTTTTCCCATTCTCGCCATCGGAGGAGCTGGTTATGTGAGCGCAACCGGTAATATCATGCCGAAGGAGGTCGCCAGTTTGTACGACCTGTTTGCAGCGGGGAAATGGCAGGAAGCTCAGGATTTGCATTATTTTCTCATGCCGTTGAACGACGCTGTTTTCATTGAGATCAACCCCGTACCGGCTAAGGCTGCATTGGGAATGATGGGCCGAATCTCGCCTGAAGTCCGGCTTCCTCTTGCACCTCTTTCAAAAGAGAATGAACAGAAACTCCGCTCGATTCTGAACCAGTATCATCTCTTAAAGGATCGTTAAGTACTGATGAATGACAAGGCTGCTCCTGAAATCCGTCGGGCTGTCGTCAACGGGGTTTCACTCGCATACTACGATTGGCCGGGTGAACGGGGGCCACTCCTATGCATACCCCATATCACCGGGCATAAAGGGACCTTTGCAGCTCTCGCCGCCAGTCTGAGCTCCAAGTATAGAGTTCTTTCGCTGGACCTCCGAGGACGGTGCGATAGCGACAAGCCCGCCGAAGGATACGGTTTCGCTTACCATGCGCGAGACATTATTGCGTTCGCCGACGCGCTAGGCATTAAAGAATTTAGTCTCGTAGGCCATTCCTTCGGGGCCACGACCAGTGTGTATACGGCCTCACTCCAGCAAGGACGCGTGAAATCACTCATCCTGATGGATGGAGGAGCCAACCCCAAAGCAGAAACGCTGCGCTCTATGTATCCAACGATTCAGCGTCTGAACAAAGTGTGGGGTTCGATGGATGAGTATATTGAGAAACAGCGCTCCGTTCCGTGGCACAAGCCATGGACCATGGCCCTTGAAAACTCCTTGCGCGAGGAAATGGAGGTTCTCAATGACGGCTCGGTGCGCTCAAAATCTTCCGCGGCCGCGATTGAACGGGACCTTGATCTTCATTTCTGGGAAAATGTATGGTTTCACCTTTCGAGCATTCAGTGTCCCGCATTGTTTCTTCGGCCGTCTCAAGGAATGGCAGGCGAGTCAGGCCATGTGTATAGCGTCGTTGAAGCATTGAACCTTGTGAAACAAATACGGAATTGCCGGTATGAGAAAGTCGACGGCGGGAACCACTACACTTTTTTGATGCAGGATAACCCGCCTGTTGTTCCGTATATCGAAAAATTCCTTAAGGACGTTCTGGCATGAAGTTGGCTCGATTCTCCTCCGGCTCAAAGGTACATGAAGGCACCGTCGGAAAAGATGGTCAGCTGGAAGCAAACGGTACATCCTATTCGCCGGACGACATTATTTGGTTACCACCGGTCATTCCTTCGAAGGCGATCGGTTTGGCCCTGAATTTTGCCGACCACGCCGACGAATTGGACATGAAGTCACCAGAAGATCCAGCACTTTTTTTCAAGCCTCCGAGTTCTTTGATCGGACATGGCTCCCCCGTGGTGTATCCTGCCGGCGTGGAGTACATGCATTATGAGGTTGAACTCGTGGTTGTCATCGGTCAACGTTGCCGAAAAATCAAGGCAAAGGACGCTCTCGGCTATGTGAAAGGATATACCATCGGGAATGATGTAACGGTGCGAGATTTTGTGAAAAACTTTTATCGGCCTCCCGTGCGCGCTAAGGGATACGATACATTTGGGCCATTAGGGCCTTATATTGTGACAACTGATGAAATTCCTCATCCGGAAAATTTGACCTTGCGGACATATGTGAACAACGAGCTTCGACAACAAGGGAATACCGCTCATTTGATTCGGCCAATCCCCGAGCTCATCGAATTCATATCCATGATCATGACGCTCGAGCCCGGCGATCTTATTTGGACAGGCACACCCAAGGGGATATCACACGTTCACCCCGGCGATGTCATGCGGTTGGAAATCGAGGGTATTGGAGCCCTTGAAAACCCGGTTGTGGCAGAAGGTGAGACCGCCCGCCCGGGTGTGCACTCAGGAAAACTCAAGAACGGACGTTGATGAAATGATTAAGCATTTTATAGACAACGAGTTTTTTCCGTCGGCCGATGGAAAAACGTTCGACACGCTGAACCCGACCAACAATAAGCCGATCACGAGCGTTGCCTCCGGCGAATCGTCCGACATCGACAGAGCCGTGAAGGCCGCACGCAAGGCATTCGATTCAGGACCGTGGCCACGTATGGCAACGGAGGAACGGGCCAAGTATCTTCGACGGATAGGGCAGTTGATTGAGAAACATGCGGACACCATTGCGGAGGCCGAGATTGAAGACACGGGAATTCCCGTCAGCCAGATCAAGAAAGGGGCGATTCCCCGCGCCGCGGAGAATTTCCATTTCTTCGCCGATATGTCCACGAAGATTGCGGGCGAGGTTTTTCCTGTGGAAGGCAAGTTTATCAACTACACGGTTCGCCGGCCTGTCGGTGTCGCTGGTCTGATCACGCCGTGGAACACACCCTTCATGCTCGAAACGTGGAAAGTTGCTCCTTGCCTGGCGGCCGGCAATACCTGCGTGCTCAAACCTGCCGAGTGGTCTCCCATGTCGGCGGACAAACTTGCTCACATCTTACAAGAGGCTGATATGCCTCCGGGTGTCTTTAATCTTGTTCACGGTTTTGGCGAAACGGCCGGCGCTTCTCTCGTCGCCCACCCGGGCGTACAGCTGATTTCTTTCACCGGTGAAACGACGACCGGCAAGGAAATTATTCGCAACGGTGCTGCCACCCTCAAAAAATTTTCCATGGAGCTTGGCGGCAAATCCCCGACCATCGTTTTTGACGATGCCGACCTCGATCGCGCGCTGGACGGCTCGGTTTTCCAGGTGTATTCTCTCAACGGCGAACGTTGCACGGCTGGCTCACGGCTCCTCGTCCAGGAAAACATCCATGACGAATTCGTCCGCAAGCTGGAAGAGCGCGTCCGGAATATCCGCGTCGGAGACCCGCGTGATTCTCAAACAGAAGTCGGGCCCCTCATTCACCCAGAGCATTGGAAACGGGTCCGGTCATACATGGATGTCGCCCGCCAGGAAGGCGCCACGGTCAAAGTCGGCGGAGACAGGCCAAAGGGTTTCGCAGACGGAAACTACTTTGCGCCCACCCTCATCACCGGTGTTCGCAATGAAATGCGGGTAGCACAGGAAGAGATCTTTGGTCCCGTCCTCGTCGTGATCCCCTTTAAAGACGAGGCCGACGCTCTCAGGATCGCCAACGACATTCAATTTGGCCTCGCTGCTTATGTGTGGACAGGAAACATGGCTCGCGGTCACCGGATCGCTCAGGGAATTGAAAGCGGAATGGTCTGGGTCAACTCTCATAATGTCCGGGACTTGCGAACCCCCTTCGGCGGCTCGAAGAACAGCGGCATCGGACGCGAGGGCGGACA
>JANOGR010000313.1:0-8125 GCA_031406095.1 Ignavibacteriales bacterium | reverse complement strand
TGACCGCCATCAATGAAATCGGCGTGGAAGAGTATCTCAAGAGCGTGATTTCATCCGAAATGAGCGCCACGGCGCCGATCGAACTCTTGAAAGCCCATGCCATCACATCCCGCAGTTGGCTTGTTGCGATGTTGGAGCGCGAACAAAAGAATGTCGGTGTGCCGTCCCAGCGGTCAAAACAGACTGCTGACGAAATCATCCGGTGGTATGACAGGGAAGACCACGCGCTCTTCGATGTCTGCGCGGACGACCATTGCCAGCGATATCAGGGTATTTCGAAAATCATTTCTCAGGCAGCAAATGATGCCGTAGAAGCGACGCAGGGCATGTTTCTTGTTTACGAGAATGAAATCTGCGATGCCCGTTATTCAAAAGCGTGCGGGGGGATCTCGGAAAGTTATGAGAATGCATGGGAGGACCGGCAGGTTCCATATCTGACCCCGGTTTCAGATGCGGAGGCAAAGCATGCCCCTTTGACATCGGAAGCGGATGCCGAAAAGTGGATCCTTGGATCTCCCGAAGCTTTCTGCAACACCAACGATGGAAAAATCCTGAAACAGGTGCTGCCTTCGTTCGACCAGGAAACAACGGATTTTTTCCGATGGAAAGTCAGATATGAAAGAAAAGAGCTCGAAGAACTTATCAAAGAGAAATCAGGAATTGATTTTGGTGAGATACGGGATTTGGTACCGGTCGAGCGGGGCTCTTCGGGCAGAATTACGAAGCTAAGGATTCAAGGCGCCAAGAGAACGATGACAGTGGGAAGGGAGCTCGAGATTCGACGGTGGCTTTCGAAGTCGCACCTTTACAGTTCGGCCTTCGTGGTACGGAAAGAAGACGAGCACTTTGTTCTTCACGGTGCGGGGTGGGGACACGGTGTAGGATTGTGCCAAATTGGAGCAGCAGTGATGGCGACAAAGGGGTTCAAAGCGGAAGAAATTGTGAAACACTACTTTCGCGGAGCTCACTTGGAGAAACTGTATTGAGGACAAACATAACCGCAAAGGTCGCCAAGAAGACCTGCCCACCTTAAAGTACGAAATCAGGCAGGCGGGCGCAAAGGGCGCAGAGGGAGTTCGATCATCTTTGCGATCTCTGCGCATCCTTTGCGTTCTTTGCGGTTAGCTTCCATCAAGGGATAACAAATGACTACGTCTTCTCAAATTCAAAACCGCAACCCGTGGCTCTGGGTGCCCTCGCTTTATCTTGCTGAAGGCATACCCTACGCTGTGGTCATGACGGTGTCGGTCATCATGTACAAACGGCTCGGGATACCGAACGACGAGCTTGCCTTTTATACCAGCTGGCTGTATCTGCCCTGGGTCATCAAGCCTCTGTGGAGCCCTGTTGTTGACATTCTTCGCACGAAGAGGCTGTGGATCATCGCGACTCAGCTGCTCATCGGCGCCGGACTTGCCGGTATTGCCCTCACGCTACCGCTCGCAGGTTTTTTCAAGTGGTCACTCGTGATTTTCTGGCTGATGGCCTTCAGCTCTGCCACGCACGATATCGCCGCCGACGGCTTTTACATGCTCGGACTCAACGAGCCGCAACAGGCGTTTTTCGTCGGCATCCGAAGCACTTTTTATCGCATCGCCATGATTTCTGCACAAGGCCTCCTCGTGATGCTCGCCGGGTTTTTCGAAACAACGTCCATGTTCGGACTGGGGGGAAGCATTCCCGCTGCTTGGTCGGTAACTTTTTTCA
This sequence comes from Ignavibacteriales bacterium, assembly GCA_031406095.1. Classification (GTDB taxonomy): domain Bacteria; phylum Bacteroidota; class Ignavibacteria; order UBA10030; family UBA10030; genus JANOGR01. The sequence goes on along the minus strand of JANOGR010000313.1, from coordinate 6,418 downwards.
TCCTGGCAGGACTCTTCGTCGTGTTTTTTGCGTATCACAGGTTTGTTCTTCCTTACCCAGTCACAGACAGGCCTAAAGTTGCAGGAAGTGAAACGAAAGGCTTTTTCCACGAATTCCTGATGACATTTGTGACATTCTTCAAAAAGGACCATATCGGCATAACGCTCGCTTTTCTGCTGCTCTACAGGCTTGGTGAAGCCCAGCTTGTAAAACTCGCGTCCCCGTTCCTTTTGGATTCTCGTGAAGCAGGCGGCCTCGGTCTCACCACAACGGACGTTGGCTTTGTGTACGGAACCGTCGGCATCGCTGCGCTGACCGTCGGAGGAATCATAGGCGGAATAGCGGTTGCTCGAAAAGGCTTCAAGTTCTGGCTCTGGCCGATGGTACTGGCAATCAATGTTCCCGATTTGGTGTACGTGTACCTGGCGTATGCTCAGCCCGACAATTTTTTTATCGTGAATGTCTGCGTGGCTCTTGAACAGCTTGGCTACGGGTTTGGCTTCACCGCATTCTTACTCTACATGCTCTATGTCTCGCAGGGCGAACATTCCACAGCGCATTATGCATTGTGCACTGGTTTCATGGCGTTGGGTATGATGATTCCGGGAATGTTCAGCGGAGGCATTCAGCAGTGGCTCGGATATCAACACTTCTTTATCTGGGTGTGTGTCGCTACGATTCCAGGGTTTATCATGGCTGCATTAGCAAAGGTCGATCCTGAGTTCGGGAAAAAAGCGAAATGACGAGATGAAGGGCTGTTTTCTTGAAGTCGCCGTCGATTCGCTCGAAGCTTTGAAAGCGGCTGAAGAAGCAGGAGCGGATCGAATTGAACTGTGTGCTCATCTCGATAAGGGCGGAGTCTCTCCCTCTGATCAGCTGTTTGCAGAGGCTGTTGCGATTGCAAATGTACCCATCCGCGTCATGGTCAGGCCAAGAAGCGGGGATTTTATCTATACGAATGAAGAGTTTCAACTCATGAAGGACGAGATTTTCAGGGCAAAGAAAGCCGGAGTTGAGGGCGTTGTGCTTGGAATGCTATTCAACGAAAAAGAGATCGATGTTGAGAGGACAAGAATCCTCGTGGAATTGGCGCGTCCGATGAAATCGACCTTCCATCGAGCGTTCGACACACTGAAGCACTCTTTGGATGCATTTGATCAAGTCATCGCTACAGGAGTGGACACACTCTTAACATCCGGAGGGGCAGACTCGGCAGAACAAGGCGTCGAAATGTTGGCGAAGCTGGTTCCGAAATCGCAAGGACGTATATCGATTCTGGCCGGGGGTGGTGTGAGAGGAACGAACGTGGCAAAAATTGTCAAGACTACTGGAGTCAGAGCCGTCCATGTTGGAGCGGCTTTGAATCATCGCGGATCAATCGATGAGATTGTGGAGAAAGTTCGTTTTGTCAGGCGGGAACTGATTGGAATATGAGATTCTTTGTGACAACGGAAATAAGCACAGGAACGGTTACTTAACCCTTGAACTTTGTCGTTTGAAAACATAGCTTACGTTTCGTTTATACCGGCGCGGCCGGAATTAACTACCATCAATTCAAAGGAGGTTCTTATGGTCTCAATCATGTCCCTCTGGCTCCCGATCCTGGTTTCATCCGTGATCGTGTTCCTTGCCAGTTTCGTGCTTCATATGGTGCTTACGTATCACTACAAGGATTTCGCCGGAATTCCCAATGAAGATAAAGTGATGGATGCGATTCGAGGCTTCAACATTCCGGCGGGGGAATACATGTTTCCCCGGGCGGCAAGCGCAAAGGACATGAAATCACCGGAATTCACTGCGAAGGTGGAAAAAGGTCCGGGCATCATTATGACAATCTGGCCAGGCGGCCGTCCCTCCATGACAACGAGTCTTGCTCAGTGGTTCGTCTATTCCGTTGTGATAGGCGTCTTCGCTGCGTATGTTGCAGGACGTGCACTGCCAGCGGGAGCTCCGTATTTGTCTGTGTTTCGATTCGTCGGGTTTACAGCCTTTGCGTGTTACGCGGTTGCGAGTTGGTCGGAATCGATCTGGTACAAGCGGTCCTGGACAAAGACGTTCAGGAACACGATTGACGGGCTCATTTACGGTTTGTTGACAGCCGGAACATTCGGCTGGCTCTGGCCGCATTAAGCTTAAACCTCACTTCGAATTAAAAGATCGCGACCCCGGTCAATTTGCTGCAGGCTGGGGTTTTTCTTTTGCGTTTTACAAAACCAAGAGAGAGCGGTGGGATACCTACGGGGTTGACGATTTCCTCCCGTGGAACAACTATCAGTTCTTTCCTTTGACCGATAAAGATTGTTTCAAAGTCAGGAGCAGCGCGTCAGCCTTTTTGCCTTCTTCTTCGGGGACAAGCTCCTTGTATTTCATCAACGCGTCGACCGCTGTGCCGAAATCCTCGTTGATGGCGCTGACGAGACCAAGGTTGAAGTGAACATTGGAGAAAGTGGGTTCCAGCTCGGATGTGAGCTGATAATGCGTCCGCGCGAGCCGGTAATCACCGACTTCGAAGTACAGGTTTCCCAGGTTGAAATGCGATTCGAAATGGCGGGGGTCGTTTTTCAGTGCCTGTGTAAAGCAGTCGAAAGCTTTTGCGGTGCGGCCGGCTTTGGATTCAAGGATTCCGAGATTGCAGTAGGCATCTGCGACAGAATCGCCCTCGGAAATGGCTTTCCAGTATGCTTCCGAAGCCTTCCCGTCTCCCCGCTCGTCGAGCACCAGCCCTTCTTCGAACGGCGTCAGATTGTTCGGAAGGTTGAGGACCTGGCCCCCGCCTCGAGTGAAGAGGCTCATCTGACCTTTTTTCTCGTCGCGTGTAGGCTTGCGCTTTTTTACTCGCTCGAATTCGAGCTTTGCCGATTGGTCGGTAAATTGAAGAATCTTTGCCATATGAAGTTCAGATCAGTCGGCCTGCCCACCGAGTTGTGTGGCGGGCTTTAAGGCCGACATATTATATTTTTACACCACCTTGGCCCGTTTTGCTTTCACCGCTTTTGTAGCAACTTTCTTCTTTTCGCCTTTCGCTTTTTCCATCGGCTTGCGATGCGATTTTGCCTGGTCGATGCTTTGCTTCAACGCAGACATGATGTCCACGACAGCCTTCGGTTCTTCTTCGACGGTTACAACTTCCTTGCCTTCGATCTTGGCCTGGATCATCTCGCGCAAGGCACCATGATACTTGTCGGTGAGGTCGAGTTTTTTGAACGTCTTCGCCATGGAATCGACAAGGTTGCGGGCGAGCTTAAGCTGGTTTTTGTCAACAACCTGTCCGTCGAGTTGAGGCACGTCCTTCATGGCTCGCACTTCGTTCGGATAGCGCAGCTTGTAGAGAACGATTCCACCTTCCTGAGGTGCAATCAACACAACGTCTTCACGGTCTCGGAGCACGACCTTGCCAATTCCCACCTTTCCCGTTTCCTTCAAGGTCTGCGAAAGAAGGGCAAAAGCTTTTGAGGCAACCGGGCCGTCCGGTCCGGCAAAATACGGTGATTCATACAGCATCGGACTGACCTCTTTCGCGCTGATAAATCCCTCGATTTCAATAACCTTTGTGCTCTTCAGTTTTATCTTCTCGATGTCACCCTTTTCCACGACAGCATACTGGTCGGGCTCGTATTGATATCCCTTCACGATGTCTTCCATCGCAACGGTCTTCCCGCATTTTTTGCACTTCTTCTCGTAGCCGATCTGCCCGTTGTCTTGTTTATGGAGCTGATTGAAACTGATCCGTTGTTCGGTATCCACGGCGTTATAGACACGCACGGGGATTGTCACAAGTGAAAACCGAACATAGCCTTTCCAGATTGCTCTCATTGAACCTCCGTAGAGTTATTCACAATATCCTCAATTTTTTCCTTGTGACGCGTTTTCACATCCCGTTGCTTTTTCGCCCACCTTCTTCTTCCTTTCCCCTCTGCAGCCAATTCTGGATCATGAAAACCACGAGGTACAGGGTGAGCGCGATGATAAATACACTGGCGCCGAAATATAGGGCATGAGCCTCATAGTAATCCATGGAGGAGCCTACGAACGGGAACTCGCTGTTTGTCAAAACTCTGGCAACAAGGATGACGGGAAACGTATAGAGCACGATCCCGATGTTTGCCAGACCGTCCGGTGGCAGGTGAGAAAAGTCAAGCCACACAAAAACCGCTCCCAAAATATACACGCAAGGTACGATGATCCGAAATTTGGTTGTTTTCATTTGTCAAGGCGCTTGACGATTTCTCTCCTGTCGGGTTGAAGGGAGATGGAAAAGGAGTGTGATATCCTGTTTCGGTTTCACTCCTTTGTTAAATCGGGCCTCAGTCGGAGAAACACCGGCTCGCGAAACATCTTGTCTTTTGTCAGTGAAGCGTATTGAACTTCGCAAAACAATTTTGGCTCGATCCAAATCGTTACAACGTCATCGAGCGTCTTTTCTTTGATTGGTTTCTTGATTTCACGGAACTTTTTCAGCTCCTGGTACATCGATCTCAACGTCCTGTCGTCAAACCCGGTGCCGACTTTGCCCACGTAGCGCAGCTTGCCGTTCTCCTGTTGCGCGATGTGAAGCGCCCCAAACGATGTTTCCCGCCCGCCCTTGCCCTTCGTGTAGCCGATAATCAGGCAGTCCGCCGTTTGCCGGGTCTTGATCTTCAGCCACTGGGCGCTCCGCTTTCCGACGAGGTATGTGCTGTTCTTCTCCTTGGCCATGATGCCTTCGAGTCCCATCCGCTTCGCCGCCTCGAAAAGATCATCGCCTTCCTCGACAACCTCGCTCACCCGATACGGCGTTTCGGGTCTCACGACATCTTTCAGCCATGCGCGCCGCCTTGTCAGCGGCTCATTCACAATTGAACGGCCGTCGAGGTACAGGCAATCGAAAATATAGCAAATTGCCGGAAATTTTGCACGCGCCCGGGTGATTGCGCCATCGGTGGTTTGATGCATGCGGTTGATGACGTCTTTAAATACAGGCTTTCCTGAATCATCCAGGCACACAATTTCACAGTCAAACAACGCACCTGTAACACGGAAGGCCTTATCAGGAATGAGAAGCTCGGGGAAGCTCTTCGTTATGTCCTTGTTGTTCCTGCTGCGGATTTTCACAACCCCCTCGTCCACTGAGATCATCGCTCGAATCCCGTCCCACTTTACTTCGAATAAATAGTCTTCGGATTTGGGCGGCTTTTCACGGCTTTCGGAGAGCATGTATTCCACCGGATCTCTGAGCCAATCGACCTGCGGATTGTCAAGGCGTTCGAGCAACCAGTTTTTACCGTCCGTCGGAAACGTCCGGTACTCAGCATTGATTTCTTTGCTCTGCAGACGAAAATAAAACCCGTCTTTCTTTTCCTTGGTGATCTGATATTTTCCCAGCGCAAAGACCCACACGTCTCCGCCGCCGTATTCGCCTTTGGGAATTTTTCCCTCGAACGTCAGATAGTCGAGCGGATGGTCTTCCACGTGGACGGCGAGGCGCTTGATACCGGGGCGGGGAGGAAGTCCTTTTGGGACTGCCCACGATTGCAAAGTACCTCCCTTTTCCAGTCGCAAATCATAGTGAAGGCGCGAGGCGTGGTGGCGGTGGACGCAGAACGAATTCCCTATGCCCGGTACCGCCTTGGGGCCTGGCTCAGGTGTTTTTGTGAAACTTCGCTTGGTGTCGTAAGATTTCAAAGACTCTTTTGCTTTTTCTTTCTCGACGGGTTTTTGCCGTTTTGCATTCCGGTCTGTGTGCAGGCCGGTTGCGTATGCGCCGATCGTCTCCCACGGATCGCCTTGGCTGAGCACCCTCTCGGCGACGGTTTGCAAATTCAATTCTGCCGGACTTTTGAGTTTCTCGAGCTCTTCCCACGTTAACGGCGTCGACACCGGCGCACCTTTGCTGCCACGCACGCTGTAGGGCGAGACGATCGTCTGGAACGTCCGGTTGCGGTAGCGCGCCAGTCGCTGCGCACGCATTTGGCGTTGTTGCTGTCTTCCAGAATCCGCACAGCCTGATTGCCAAGTTCCCGCAGCGTGTCCGCATCGGGTCCGCGGAATCGGGCCTGGACGCGCCCCCCTTCGCCCGGTCCGAGCAGGAACGGTTTGGCGACGGCATTGGCATTCGGATAATTCTCGTCCAGATGCTGCTGAATGGCGGCGATCAGGCCGCTGATTTCGCGCCAGTCATCGACATCGACGAGAAACTGCACGAACGCCGGATTCTCGCGCTCGGGCGAATAAACGAGCATGAACCGCATGCCGCCACTGCCGATGAACGACGTCACGTGGGTCACGTGCGGCTGGTCCTGAAGATGGCGCTGGATTTCGCCCGCGAACGATTCGCTTTCGCGGAGATGCGTGCTGGCCGGCAGGTACACATCGACCATGAATTGCGGACGCGTGGCGGGGGGGAAAAAACTCTGCCGCACCAGCGTGAAACCATACAGCG
>JANOGR010000304.1:0-15509 GCA_031406095.1 Ignavibacteriales bacterium | reverse complement strand
GACAGGGGTAGGCCGACCTGAGCAATGTTTTTCCTTGTGATTGTCGGATAAACTCCTTCGGCATAGGAATCGTTGTCCACGCAAACGAGTCTGACCTGTTTCCCTTGGAGTAGAAATTCATTTAAGGCCTTCGCCCAACCCGTTGTGGTACCGCCAGCTGAGGTTCCTACCTCAAGTATATTGGATGCACTATAGGCATGGGCCAGCGCATAGCAGAACCGAGCGTAGCGAGGGTGATCGTGTTCGCGATTCTTCCAATAGCTGGGCAGCGCGAAATGGGGTGTTAAGTCGTAGGGAGCATCCAGAAATGTCTTATACAGCGTGGGAGGGATCTCGAGATTCCCTTCGCGTCGAGACAGGCCCCGGAACTTGAGGTAGAGGTTTTCGAAGGGAGGTTTGAGGAGCATGAGTCCAGGTCAGACTATTTCATAATTCTTGTATTCGCCTAACCGATAGCCGGTTTTCTCCTCCAGTGCATCAAGAAGCCTCTCCTTGAACGGCTGGCGCAGTTTTGATGGGTCATATTGGAATCGCCAGTTTTTCTGTTGGATGCGATCTTTCATGATCAATGGATGTGATCCCTGAAAAGGAACAAGTTTGCCGCCGTTGCTGTAGTCAAACTTAGATTCATCGCCAACGTGCTCCTCCACCCAGCTGTCGGGATGCCAGAATTTGTGGAAATTCTGCTGCTTTAGCTGCTGGATGCGTGGTGGTTTCACCCAGCCATAATGATGGATGCAGGCGTCAACATGTTTTACTTGCAGCTTTCTGCCACGGATGCGAAAACCCTGTGCATCGCCCCACGATTGAGCACCTAAGCCGGTTTTGAATGCCCTAATTTCTCTTCGATACCAACGTCTCGAAGCACCAATATATCCATAGCTCCCGAAAAAGTGTCGATACTCGAACAGAAGCCCTTCGACAGTTTGATCTTCTCTGTAACGCTGCATTGCATCGTGAATCACCGGCAGGTCCTTCTCGTGAACCACCTCATCAGCCTGCAGATAGAACGCCCAATCTCCGGTTACTTGTTGTAAGGCGAAGTTCGTTTGCTGGGCGAGAATCGTTCCGCCGGAACGCAGTTCTTCGCTCCACGTCGTTTCGAGTATCTTGATTTTCGGGGAATGAAGCCCCTGGATTTTTTTCAAAGTGCCGTCATTCGACTTGCCCACGGCAACGACAAAATTGTCACAGAGAGGCAGTATGGACTGGATCGACTCGAGAAAGGGGTAATCGAATTTGATCCCGTTTCGGACAAAAGAGAAGCCGCTGATCGTCATCCCTTACTTCAGAGAGCTCAGAGAATTTAGATAATCCTGGTAGGATTTGTTCTTGTAGTGGTTTTCGCCAATATAGGCAAGGATCTGCGCAAAGTTATCCGCCTTGACATAGCCGGGAAGCAGAGTGATCGGCTTCAGGTTTTCATCGAAAAACAACGTTGCCGGGTAGCCCGTAACTCCGACAGTGCGTGCGAATTCCCTTTGGCTCATGGACGAACCCTGGTAGCGAATCTTGTTGTCCGATTCCGCGTTGAGTTTCACGACGACAAATTTCGATTCAAGGACACTTTTCACCTTCGCATCCGGGTAGACTTCCTTGTCCATTTTCTTACACCAGCCGCACCAGTCGGTATAGATATCGACCAACATCTTTTTCTTTTGCTGAACGGCAAGGCTCGCCCCCTCGTCGAACGATTTCCACGAGAGCTCGGATTCGGCGGCAGCTTCCGATGAATCTTCCACCGTCAGGGAAAGGGCGACGGCGGCGATCAAGAGGAAGAGCGCAAGAAGTGTGATTGGAGTTCTCATGCGATACAAGGTACTGGATTTTCCAGTCTTATGCTACTCGATGGTCAGAGACGGAAACCTATCGAAAACACATGGACATTTCCCAGGCTTAAGGACCAAGGGATGTAGGAATAGTCGAAATTCAAAATGCTGTAGCGGAATCCGAGCCCCGTCGTGATACCATGGGACTCGTAACCGGTTTGATATCCCACGCGAAAGAGTAAGATGTCGTCATAATCCAGTTCCGTCGCAGCGTTCAGTCTGTTACGCCCCGTTTTGGTTTCGCGCACAAAGGCGCCATTCAATGAGACGTCGAATTCCTCTCCCGTGATGCGGTACGTTGCACCGGCCTGGAGACTGGTGGGCAAATCTGAAGCCGTCGTCCTGAATCCACTCATTGACCCATTGTTCGTGAGAGACGCTCCGATGAAGAGACCTTCGACAGGTGCTCGATACAGAAGGCCGAGGTCAACGCCGTATCCCGAGGTTTCATCCACATAGATCTTCTCATACATATACTTGAGGTTTGTCCCGAGCGAAACGTCATCGGTGATGTTTGTAGCGAATATGAGCTGCATGACGGCGGAGTGGGCGGCAAAAGTCGAAAGCGGTGCGCCGGGGATTTCCCGTGCTTCAATTCCGCCGGTACTAAGGTTGGACAACGCAAATCCAAGCTTGCCGAATGAAAATGGCGCGCTTACACCAAGGAACTCAACCCGAACGTCCTGAACCCACTGAGTGTGGGAAACGAGTATTTCCGGGCTTCGTGAAGTTGCAAGAATTGCCGGATTCAGAAACGAGGAGGAAAAATGCAATGGATCAGCGACCGTTGCCTGGGCAAGGGCGGCAACCCTGGCATCGGTTGGAATCAGAAGATACGAGGACCCCAACGACGAACCCTGGGCGAGCAGGAGGGCGGGTGTCAGGAGAACGGAGAACAAACAAGTTCTCATTCGGGACTCACACTAATGGAAAACATATGCACTCCTGATGGCGAATAAGGCTCAAACACATATGCATAAGAAAGCTTTGGGTGCCAGGAGACTTGATCCGACTGGAATGAAAGGCCCATGGAGGGCTTGAAATCGATGCGGGCTGAAAAATCCACTTGCTCTGCTCCGGCTCGGATTGTAAATCCCTGGCCTAGTGAAACCTCTGAACCGAATCGTAAAAACGTTTCTGATTCCAGGAACTCCATTTCAGCTGAGACCACAAATTCGGATTCGAGAGGCGCATAAGCAAAGCCGAGTCGTTTCCGCAACGGAAAACGGTCTGTTGTGGAGTTCCCTTGACGTCCAAAGAGTTTCGACGTATCCCACACGTACTTTGAATTGATGTCTAGCAGTACAAATGCGACCGTCATTTCCTCGGTAATCTGGTACAAAACTCCCGCATCAAGACCCAGAGTCGAGTTGGATACCTGATCGAACAAAGAAAAATACAAGAGTTTTGCCGTTATTCCCACAGAAATCTGGCGGTCAAGAAGAAGTCCGAATGAAAACATGAAAGCATTTTCTGAAGTCGAATACTTGTCTGTCTGTATTCCGTCGCGATCGCGTCCTTCGATGTTGGAAACACCTGCGTTGATAATTCCGAAAGCAATTCCGGCAGAAGGTTTCAGGCTCTGCCCGTAACTGAAAAAGTTCAGGCGCCGGTCGAGTGAAAGACTCGAAAAGGCAGCCACGCCGAGAGGTCTTTGCTGGAGCGGGAGGAGTGCGGGGTTGTAATAAGCCGCCAGATCACCCGTGATCACTGCGCTCATTGCATTGCCCATACCCGCTCCACGAGTTCCAAAACCCATTCGCATCGGTGCACCCGCCAATCCTCCGACCGACGAACGGTTTGCAGGCTGGGCAAAAGCCGTTGCAGCACAAAAAAGGAACATCACTCCAATATGATTGAATCGTCGTGTCATTGGAGGACGAAAATTTTTCCCCACAGAGCTTCCGAAGCACCGTCCTCGAGCCGATAAAAGAAGATACCATTCGACACTCGCCGGCCGAAATCGTCCTTGCCATCCCAGATTTCATCGTATTCACGTCCGGGCAACCTTGGGGCATTCTGCAGAAGTGTTTTGACGGGCTGCATCGCAAAATCAAAAATACGAATCGTGACCGTAGTTGAAGGAGGTGTAAGAGCATAGTGAATCCTGACAACCTCATCATCGGGCGAAAAAGGCAAGGGGAAGGAATACGTTTTTGCTGGGTTTGCAAATATAGTTTCGTACGTGCGGAAAATCGACCATGACGTTCCGAAGGGTAACGTGGGCTTATCTATTGTGAAGGCAATGCCTTCAGGACCGGAAACCCAAATCGTGTCTCCCTTGGCACCGGCTGCATAGACAGCCGCTGATGCGAATCGATGAAAATTCTTGTCGTCGTAAATCGTGCCAGTCCGGAGCCAGGAGAGGCCAAAATCGGATGACCGGAACAGTCCGTTGTCAGTCGCAGCATAGACGATCGAATCCTTGAAGGCGAAGTTGTGTGCAAACTCGCCCAACAGTGTTGTTTTCCAGTTCTGCCCTCCGTCTTCCGAAAAGCTTACGCCCCGAACCTCGTCGCTGCCTTCTGCATTGACCGTCGCCGACCAGATGATTCTTCGGACCCCCCATCGTTGTTCCGAAAGAGCGACGACAAAATTTCCTGTGATAGCATTCAGCTGATTTTGATGCGAGAATTTTTGCCATGAGAGACCTCCGTCAGTCGATTTGTTGATGCCTCCCGCTGTTCCAACCCAAAGCGTTGAATCATCACTCGCAAAGACTGAAAAGACACGGTGGTTCAAGTTTCCCCTCAAACCCAGGCGGCCGCCCGTTGGAGCCAGGTCAAAATCCAGCGTATCCGATGGCTTGATGCTATTCCTGTTATCAGGCGGCAAAACAACGCGCTGCCATGTCTGACCTCGATTGGTCGACTTGCGAAGCATTCCCGCAAAACTGGTAATCCACACCGTGTTGCGTGTGAGGGCAATGTCGTATGCAACATTATTCACAGCTGTCGTAACAGCCAGAGCTGCGATCTTGTTGGCACCGTATTGGATCGTATCCACTGTACCGGCGTCCACCGGCTGTGGAACAGCGCTCCATGTTTGACCCCGATCCGTCGAATAATGCAGCTTATCGCCGGTCGGAAGGGATTCGCCATCTTGCTTCGTGCTGTATGCCGTTGCGGCCCAGAGGATCTCGTCATTCATCGCTACTGCAGTGATGCTCTTTTCGTCGAATGTGCCCGTGCTGGCAAAGTGATTCCAGGCGCTGCCGTTCGTTATCGTATTGCTCAGACCTTTATCCGTGCCAAACCATATGGTATCACGCCTGACGAGAACATCCGTCACAGAATTGCTTTTGGGCAAATTCGATTGGACAGGCACATTCAAATGGTACGTTTTGAGGAGCTGGGCATGCATGGAAAAAGTGAACATTAGCAGAGGCAGGCCAATCTTACCAGTCGCATTCATTGGACTACCGTCATTCTGTGAATAAGAACATTGCTCGCTGCATTCAGATTGTCCAATGCGCGGAATTCAAAGCGATAAGTTCCAAGAGATGCAGTGGATGGAAAAAGAACTTCGCGTGTGAAAACTCCGTCCGCCGCCGCTGCGTCACCATGTGTTCCATCGTCATAAAGCAGAATGGGATTACTTTGTGATGGCGATCCACTCGGCAGATATGAATCAAAATACACACTCTTGATATCGGCAAGCCCATTCGTGTCCTTTGCGGTAACCCGAATCTTGATTGTCGTGTCTTGCACCGCGAGCCTCAGTGAGTCTGGGGCGATGACTTGTGAAAGCACAGGAGGAAGATTCGTACGAATAATCTGAAGAGGAAGAAGGACGCTGTTGCTCTTGAATCCCGCAGCATCTTCCGCAATCAATTCCACTCGCAGAACCCCAACGGTAGAGCGGACAATCTGAAAAGTAATCCTGCCGGAATAGAGACTGTCATTTCGCTGGGTATCGGGCGGATTCCCATCGTCGGCGAGATTGCCCGCAGTCAGAACATTCGAGCCGTTCTCGCTTTTGGCAGTGTACTGCACTGATGAAATTGGCGTCAAAGCACCAGGTACGACTCTGGCGTAGGCATTGAGGGAAATGGTCAGCACATCAAAGCCAATATTCATCGTGTCGGTATTGATGATGGAAATCGAGAGAGAGGAGGCGGACAACTTTGGTGCAGATCCTACGGAATCAATGACAGATGAGTCCTTTTTCTCACAGGAGAGAAATATCCCGCTCAAAAGGACGAACAAGAAAAGAAATCTGGTTGACTGACGAGTGTGTGACTGATCCAAAGATTGCGTTCCCTTCGGTAAACCCTAATTCCTCTGAACTTCCGTAGCAATCAGTACGAATCAGCCTTTCGATGGTGGGACTAGAATATTCTAAGCAAGAATATGGTGAAAATCAACCGACACTGATCTGGAAAGGAACAAACGTGAAGCATAAAACGAAAATCAAAAGGCAAAGCCAGCCTGCCGCCATTCTTGATGCATCGATTGGAGTTTCATCCGGGACCGGCGGATGATACAGTTTGACGAAGACAAATACCATCCCCGCCCAGAATAGCCACCCCCCCCAGCTTTGATCCGCAAAGGGAATCATTTGGTCGAACGGTTCGCGATAGTACGATTCTGCGAGCCACCGAAGCACTGAATCCAGTGTTGACGGCAATCCCAGAACGATGAGTCCGACAAAGGAGCCGCGAGCGATGTTGCGATGTTTGTCACCAAACATCGAATAAATAATATGGCCACCATCGAGTTGTCCGACCGGAATAAGGTTCATCGCGGTCACAAACAGCCCAAACCAGCCGACGCAGAGGTAAGGGTAATGATAGATCTCGGACATCGGCGGTATAAACTGGTCAGGCCGACCGAAAACATCACGAAAGAACATGAGAATGATGTTGTCGCCAAATGCCAGTCCGACGGTGTTTACTGATGGAATCGTCTTGGTGAGGAAATCAAAGTCGGGATGGATTTTCAGGAGATATTCTTTTTCGGGGAGATTGAGAAAACCAAACGCCAGTACGATCAGACAGGCAACGAATCCGGCGAGAGGACCGGCTGCACCGATGTCGAACAGCGCCTTCTTGGATGGAACAACCGTCCTTGTGCGGATGACTGCTCCCAGCGTCCCAAAGTTCAATGTGATGAAAGGCGGCCAGGGAATGAAGAAGGGCAACGTTGTTTCCACCTTGTGGTATCGGGCCGCAAAATAATGTCCGAACTCGTGAGTAGCCAGGATAAACAGAAGCGATATCGAGTAAGGCAAACCGGCGGCAAAGTTGTGCAACTCGAACTGATCTTGATTGAGCCAGACAACGCCTGCGACCGTGGTTGTGAAAAAAGTTGCCAGGAAAAGCGCGAGATGTATGAGCCAGCTCAATCGTCCGGGTGGACGCGAGATCAATGATTGAAAACGCGACTCTGAGGGTTGCTGGGGATTGTTCATTCTTCCTTCTAAGGTTTATCGTGGATTGAGCCAAACAGGGTTCGTGAAGCAAAAATGCGATTTCTTGTCAAAACTATTTTCTGCAGTAAAAGCTTCCGCTCTGATGTAACAGGGTTTACGAATAGTCAATGGAATCGTTTCCCGAAACTTATGCCCAAGATTCTTCGAAAACGATGCCAGTTCACGCTCGCTTGAATCCCCAATCTCTCCCAGAACAAGCCGGATCCATGCCAGGTTTCCGAATTCTTTGGCCGAAAGAGCCGTGACTTCAGGCCGGATTCTGGTTTGCCTGAATTCTCCTCCAATCGACGTTGAAGAAGACCTGTTGACCTTCAGATTCAAGGCGGGGCCGTCTGTGATGATGCAACGGCCTTTTCGTATTCCATCGAACAGCGAATGTTCGCGGAATGGCTTGTCCAAGAATACTCCTGTTCGCATTTTGCCGAAAAGTTGTGTGTCACGTTCGACAACTTTCACAAATGGTATATGAATCTGTCGAAACCGGTTGAAGTTGCCGTGGGCATCGTTGCCTGCGACAGCGAACCAGCGTTTACCTTTGAGAAGTTGTGCAATCCACTCACGGTAGCCAGCATCGAATGCGCCGTCTTTATTCCCGTTTGCGAATTGAATTCCAGCAAGGCCCGTGTGTTCAAAGTCGGAAGAATGCCAGTTGCCGCGACCCAGCAGGATTCGCTGCAGAAAAGGTACTGGTTCTCTTGCATGGGGGGCGAACGCGATGGCTTCACGGTTCTTCAACCTGAGAACATCGCCGATGCCATGCTGGCTCCATGTCCGAAGCCACTTTTCAGCGCTGTCGCCGGAACCGGGAAGAAAATCCTTATTACCGAGCAGCAGCAAGTGCACATTTTTGTCGTCATTATTTCGGCACGAGACTTCCTCTCCCAGGAGGACGACAAAATTCTTGTCTTCTGAAGCGACTTGACGGATTTCCTTTTTTAACTGATTCCATTTGGGGAGTGCCGGGTCGTTTCGGAGGTAGTTCCCAACCTCATCGTCCAGGTCGTACGAATGGTCAGCCACGCCGAAAAAAGAGATGCCCATCGCTTTGCTGAGAGATCGAGATGCAGCAATGGGAGAGCCAAATTCAACCTGGTCGTCCGTGTACGTCGAGTGCGTGTGGATATCCCCGAAATGAAGTCCGGGAAATGTCGGGAGCTTTTCTGTCGAGAGAAACAGATCGAGGGGCTTACGGGAAGAAGTCCGCAGATTGTCGTTGTGGTAGACACGGCGACTCCCTTTGCGCTGGATGTCAAACATCACATCGCATTGCACCCAGCCTGTAAGTCCGGGATATTTCACATCCTCCACAACCCACCAGAGCGGAGTGTCGATGAAAACCGGATTCCCAAGGAGAGTTTTTGTCAAGAGGGTGCGGGAACCCTGAGTGATCCTGATCGTGACTTGATGAAGCGTGCACGGATACTTATCAGCGTCCTTCAAGAGCAGAAGAACAGGGATTGCTTTGCCCGGTTCAATCCTATGGGGCGCATCGGCCAAAAGCTCCGGCTCATCCTTCTTGAGGAAACTGAAGAAGTACTTGAATCGGTAATGGGTTTCAGCGTATGCGAAGAGTGGAAGGAACACCCCTGAGAAAGGAATCAATATGATCTTCCTTTCCAAACAACTTTTCCACCAAATGCGACGAGAAAAGGAAGGAGAATCACGTAGAGTGTAAAATAGAGTTCAAACCACCAGAAATACTTGAGCTCTTTCGTTTGTTGGAGGCGAGTAAGTACGGTGTAAAGGAACGTGTAGTCGGCCACGCTTTTGACGATGAGGCCGGCAACACATGGAACAACGCCATTCCACAAGAGCATGACAAAAGACGCAAGGATAAGAGCGCACGTGATTGCCATAATCAGCAGGCCGGCCGGTTTCATGTCGAGTGCGCCTTTGCCCCAGCGATGCTTTTGCCGGATAAGGTCCTTCCACGATCCGCATGGCTGGCTCATCACGAGTATGCCGGGGTCGAGCGGGAAGAGGTATTGCCATTTCCTTGAGCCCACGATGCTTTGGACCATTGTATAGTCTTCGGTGACGCTGAATTTCACTCCTCGATATCCTCCCACTTCTTCATACGCCTTTCTCCGGAACGACAAATTGTTTCCGATGCTGCCAAGCGGATTTTCCCTCGCGGCCATCGAGGATCCCACACCGAGGACATACGCCCAATCCAGGGACTGCATACCTTCAAACGCATTCGATGCCTTCTGTAATGTCATCCCACCCACAAGGCCGATTTCTGTTCCGTAAAAGCTGGCGGTGTTCTCGACCCAGGAAGCTGGAACCTCGCAATCGGCGTCGGTGATGAGGATGATTTCGCCCGTGGCTTTGTCGATGGCCTGTGCAAGCGCGTTCGCCTTTCCGCGAAACTTGTCATCCTGAACGACATCGAACCAACGAAGGTTGTCGAATCTTTGTTCGAACTCGCGGCAAATGTCAAGAGTGCGGTCGCTTGACTGATCGCTCGCAACGATGATTTCCAGGTTCTCTTTGCGATACGTTTGGTTTGTGACGGATCTAAGACAATCCGCGAGGTGGAGTTCCTCGTCCCGCGCCGCAATCACCACCGATATCTTCGGGAGGAAGGTGTTGGAGATTCTCTTCGTTTTTCGCAATCCTGCGACAAGAATTGCTACCTGGACGACATAGCACATGGCACTAGCAGCAAGGAATACTTCAGGCGTCATGAGGGGAGGGCGGCGAAAGTGAATCCTCGAGTGCTGAGATTGTCCAGAATGCCTGCCAGGATTTCAGTGACTTTGTTGGACGTCTTTATATTGTCATGCAGAAGAAGGATGGAACCTGCTCCAATGCCTTCGGTCGCCCGTCGTACGACAGTCTGATTTTCAATTTGCAAAAAATCTCCCGCGTCTTTCGTCCACATCACGATGTCATATCCTCTTTGCCTGACGATGCTAGCACTCCGGTAATCTATGAATCCATAGGGAGGGCGAAAAAGTCTGGTTTTCTTGCCGGTCGCCTTGAGTAATGCTTCCTCGGTTCGTTGCAGCTGATCGATCAAAAAACCTCTCGACCGCATGACGAGCAATGAGTGGTCGAATGTGTGGTTCCCGACCGAATGGCCTTCATCGACGATTTGCCTTGCGATGGCGGGAACGTTTTCGATGTTCTTCCCCACGAGGAAAAAAGTCGCTTTGACATTTCTCGATTTCAACAGTTGAAGGACTGCCCTGGTAGCGGCAGGATGGGGCCCGTCGTCAAACGTCAGATGAATGGCGGGGGAATCTGTTTTGTACGTGAATGAAGGAAAAAAGAATTCGTGTATTCGGCTGTTTGAGATTCTCATCGGTCAAGTGATCGGCCTTTCCATTCCTGCGGGATAAACTGTCCTGCAGCGCCTGTGAACACAATATACGGAACATGGAAAAGCTCTGCAACGAGAAACACCAACCCGTTCAATTTCTGCTTCAACAGATGAGTGCCTCTCCGCATAGCGAGGTAATCGAGCACGATTTTCAAGCCGAACACAATGGCAACAGGGATTCTCAACTCAGGCACGAAGAAGGAAGCTCCTACTGCGCCGAGAAGAACGAAGCAAAAGAAATACAACAGGACGAGTTCCGCCAGAATCGTTTTATCTTCATAACGGCCTTTCTTCGCAGCCCAGCGCAGGCGTTGTTTCAGGAAACTCCACAGGTTGTTGTTTGACTCAGTCCGGACGATCGCCTCAGGGTCTGCGACAAATCTCACTTTTCCGATGTTTCTGTTGAATATTCGCTGCATGAGAGTTTCGTCGTCGTTGGAACTGGCGGTTCCCTCGAACCCTTGAACAGCCTTGAAAGCAGCTTTGCGGTAAGCGAGATTAGCTCCGTTGCAAATGATCGGCCGGCCTGCACCGATGAGGCCGGCGCCTGTGACAATCAGACTCATAAATTCGATCGACTCCACTTCGTTCAGGAAGGAACCCGTTTGCATTTCAATGACCGGTCCTGCTTGAAACATGACGTCGTCGGAAAAATCTTTTGTCATAGCCTTGAGCCAAGTTTTCGGAACCGCGCAATCGGCATCTGTCGTAAGAACGATTTCGCCCTTGGCCGCTGAAACGGCCAACGTGATGGACTCCGGTTTGCGCCCGATGGATTCATTGCGTGGGGGACTTAATTTATACAGCCGGAGGTTTCTGAACTTCTTCACCATTTGTTTGACCAGATCTGCCGTTGAATCGGTCGAATTGTCGTCTACCACGATGACTTCGAATTTGTTTCTGGGATAATCCTGCTCCAGGATCATTGAAATGCATTTTTCAATGGTGCCAGACTCATTCCTTGCCGCGACGACGACGCTCACAAAGGGAATCCGCTTGTTCCCGACGGATTGGGAAGTGAGGTTTGACAGGCCCCTCCAGACGCGGAGAACAAACCAGGAATAGAAAGTGCCGAAAGCAAAAAGGAGAAGGAACGTTGTGAGAATCATTTACCCGGTTCGGCCGAAGCAGAGTTCAACGGGAGTTTTGACGGGAGAAAGAAAACGCCCATGACGGTGGGAATGATCAGATTGATCACAAACATCATGAGGGAAGCATTGAGGGCGATGACACTCGGGACATTGAGCAGAGAGAAGAAGTACACGGTGCTGGCTTCCCTGACTCCAATATCTCCAATCGATATCGGTAGAAGAGATTTGAAAAACATCATGGCCGAGAAACCGAGAAAAGCCGTCCAGGGTTCGACCTGGCCGAACGCATTGAGCAGGAAGTACATCTGGAGATAGAGGACGAAACTGAACGCGAGAGAATAAAAAAGTGCGGGCAGAATGTGATGGTTCTTCAGAAAGCCAAAGGACTCGAGAAAATCCGCGAACCATTCGCTCCGGAGGAACTTGAAATCAAAAACGGCCAGGAGTTTTTGTGTCCAGTCCAGCTTGAAGAACAAGAACAGGCACACTGCGACCGACACGAGACTCACGCCGACCGCCGCCAGCGTATTTTCGATAGCGATGAACGCGTAGCTTGTAAGACCGCTCATCGCAAGCACGAGAAACAGCTGAGTCCGGTCCAGGATTGCGAGACCCACAATATGGGCGGACTTGCAG
This sequence comes from Ignavibacteriales bacterium, assembly GCA_031406095.1. Taxonomy (GTDB): domain Bacteria; phylum Bacteroidota; class Ignavibacteria; order UBA10030; family UBA10030; genus JANOGR01. The sequence goes on along the minus strand of JANOGR010000304.1, from coordinate 3,192 downwards.
TTTGTAAGGCGCATGAACCTGCCTCCAAGCTCGCCGATCTGTCCAGGTGTGAAGGAACCCAACGAAACGCCGAGAATGAGAGACTCGAAGGCTTCCCAGGTTGTCGTCTTGTTCTCGGCAGCATGCAACATCATCTTCCACTTGAGAACGCGAGTACCCAGGTTCAAACCGAGCAGCAGGAAGGCAAGTGACACATAGATGACATTCGCGGAACGGAACGAAAGCAGGACTTCATTGATATCAACCATGCGAAAAACCAGATACATCAGTCCTGCTCCCACGATGGTTTTCAGGGTGAGCACCAAGAAACGGCGTCGAGAAGTTTTCGCAATCGATGGTGGAGCTACAGTTTCGGTTTGGGTTTCCATTCGAATTTTCTGATGAACCCAAGAGGGCCAATGAGCGTGTTGTAGAAGATGTAGAGTATTTCCATTAAAAGAAAATAGACTGCAAACCCGCGTTGACGGAACGTCTCGGAGGAAATGAAGAACAGGCTCGCGTCAGCAACCAGTTTGGCTGCGAAACAAGGGAGTCCGATGAGGAGCGGTGAAAGGCCCATCAGGAATCCAAGAAATCCGATGAATAGGGCCAGATTGCTAAAATGAAACAGAAAGAAAAACAGTTTCATGGAGAAGGGAAAAAACTTTGCCGCAGAAAAATGGCGTTTCCGTTGCTCGATGAATGCTAAAAAGGTTGCGGGGGGAATCGTTTTCACGAAGCTATCCTGTGAAAACGAATAACGAATCCTCCATGCGGTCTCTCTCCGCACCAACTGCAAAAAGAGGTCGTCGTCCCCGCTCACCGATGCCTTGATTTTCTCGTAGCCTCCGACTTCATCGTAAACAGTTCGTCGGTAGGCCAGATTTCGGCCCGTGCACAGCCAACCCTTTCGCCACGCGATCGAACCGGCAGACCATCCTGCGGCTTTGAGCTCCTCATATGCGATGAATTTCCAAAAGAGTCCCTTCCGAAAACCCGCTTCCGGTAAGCCTGTTTGCAGAGAGTCATCGTAGGGCGAATAGCCGACAACCATGCCGGTTTTCGGATCAAACAGAGACACAAGTTCGCCGACCCATTGCCGCGCTGGAATACAATCTGCATCTGTGAAGCAAAGAATGTCACCTTTGCTTGCCTTGATTCCCTGGGCGAGTGCGTTTTTCTTAGGCGGCATGTCGGCCGGGCTTGCTGAGACTTCGATGAGCTTCAGGTTTTTGTGTTTTTGCTGAAACGATGTAACGACAGCGCTTGTCTTATCCGTCGAACGGTCGTTCACGATGATGATTTCAAAGTGTGGGTAGGTCTGTGCTACTAGTGCAGGCAAAAGTCGATGAAGGTTTTCTTCCTCGTTTCTTGCCGCGACGATGATAGAAACAAGAGGCTTGTGAATAGACCTGAATTTCTGCTTTCTCATCAGGCCAGCAATAAGGCCGATTATGACGAATGAGTAAAATATTGCTGCGAGAACCAACGATGCGGGAATCACAAGATCTGCCATCACGCCAAAAAATGGTGAAATAACATCAGTTTTTCAATTGAAACTTCTGACAGTTCAGTCTATATTTGTTGTTGTAGAACCAACGAAAAAGCAGAATCTCATCAAATGGTCACACCCCCGCAAGAAGAAACAGGGAGTGTTTCCCCTCTCTCCAACGCTTCTTCCATCGCTGCAGAGGGGACTTGATAAGTGCAAACCGGCAAAACGAGTTTAAGACGTCCCCTCTGTGTGTAGGCAAGAGCGATGCGAGAGGGGATCAGAGGGGTGTGATGTGGAGTTAAAACAACAGATGATGGTCGTATGAAATCACTCGTTATCGGCATAGCAGGCGGAAGCGCCTCAGGCAAAACCACGGTCACAAACAAGATTCTGGAGCATCTGGACCAGAACCGCGTTGTTGTCATCCAGCATGACTCGTATTACAAGGACCTGAGTCAGCACAAAGGATTGACGCCCGACAAAATCAACTTCGACCATCCGGACTCGCTCGAAACAGAATTGCTCATTGAACACATCAAGCAGCTGCGCAGTGGAAAAGCGATTGAGCAGCCCATTTACAGTTTTACGACTCATCGCCGACTGAAAGAGACTCACAGAATAGAGCCGAAGGAAATAATTATCGTGGACGGCATTCTCATTCTCGTGGAAAAGTTGCTTCGTGGGCTGATGGACATCAAACTGTTTGTCGATACCGATGCAGATGAGCGGCTGATTCGAAGGATCCGGCGCGACATCCTCGAGCGCGGGCGTTCCATCGACACCGTGATGAATCAGTACATGAACACCGTGAAACCCATGCACCTGGAATTCGTAGAGCCAAGCAAGCATTGGGCAGATATTATTATTCCACGCGGCGCCGAAAACGAAGTTGCCATCGACGTGGTCGTCACAAAGATCAAATCAATGCTCTCCGGCTTCTAAGGCCGATTCCTTGCTTATCCCTGCAAAAACTTCTATCTTGCATCGCACTGAGAGCAGTAAAACTCGCATTTATTTTAATCCGCAGTCCATTGGCTAGAAAATCCCACACGCCGAAGCTGACTCCCCGAAAGATGGAAGCAACGTACAAAAAATCCATCCTTCCGAACGGTCTTCGAATTGTCTCAGAAGAGATTTCTCATGTCCGGTCGGCTTCCGTGGGCGTATGGATTGACGTCGGGTCAAGGGATGAACATTCCGAAAACAACGGCCTCTCGCATTTTGTTGAGCACATGGTGTTCAAGGGTACCAAGAACAGAAACGTCCGGGAGATCGCTCAGAGCATCGAATCCGTGGGAGGGTATCTTAACGCGTTCACGAGCAAGGAAAACACCTGCTACTATGCCCGTGTGCTGGACGAGTATACGGAGCTCGCCGTCGATGTCCTGGCGGATATGGTCCTGAGCCCGCTTTTCCCGGTAAGGGAGCTCGAAAAAGAAAAGGGCGTCGTGATTGAGGAGCTTAAGAATGCCGAGGACGACCCCGACGACATTATCCACGACTACCTGGAAAAAGCCATTTACGGCAAAAATTCGCTGGGATTTCCGGTCATTGGAGCAGAAGCCAGCCTGCGGTCATTCAAGCGGTCCGATCTTGTTCAGCATCGAAGTCAAAGCTACACACCGTCCCGGATTGTCGTTGCGGGGGCCGGTAATTTGAAGCATGAAAAATTCGTCCGTCTCGTCGAAAAGTATTTTCGATTCGACGCTCAGAAGCCC
>JANOGR010000282.1:0-8240 GCA_031406095.1 Ignavibacteriales bacterium | reverse complement strand
GCACGACGAGGTTGGGTGCATTTGCCGTTTCCAAAGACGGAAAGTATGCAGGTTATGGAATTTCCCGCGGCGGGTCTGACTGGCAAGAATACTGCACCATGGAAATGTCCACGCGGAAAACCTCCCCGGATACACTGAAGTGGGTAAAAGTCTCGGGACTCTCGTGGCGCGGGAACGGCTTCTATTATAGTAGATATCCGGCCCCTGAGCCCGGCAAGGAACTCACCACCAAGAACGAGAACCACAAAGTGTATTACCATCGGGTTGGGACTCCGCAATCGCAGGATGAGCTCGTGTATGAAGACCCGGCCAACCCGCAGCGATTTCACACAGTTAGTGTCACCGAGGACGAACGGTATGCCATATTGAACATGTCCGAACGAGGCAAAGGAACAAAAGGGAATGCGCTGTTTTTACGGGATGATTCCAAGGGGGAGAAATCGTTCAAGCCGCTCATCGGAAAAATCACGGACGATTCGTACGGAGTTGTCGACAACGTTGGAGACAAGTTCCTCATAGAGACAAACAAGTCCGCGCCGAACGAACGCGTATTTCTGTTCGACCCTGCCAATCCTGATGAGAAAAACTGGAAAGACATTTTGCCGGAGAAGCAAGAGCCTCTCCAGGGAGTTTCCAGCTCGGGCGGGAAGTTGTTCGTACGATATTTGAAGGACGTAACCACGCGAGCATACGTCTATGACATGAACGGCAAACTCGAGAATGAGGTGGAACTGCCTGGGCTCGGCACAGCCGGTGGTTTTGGCGGTGAGCGGGATGAAAAATTTGTGTTTTACACATTCACTTCCTTCATCTTCCCTCCGACGATTTATCGCTACGACATTGCCACAAAGAAGTCAACGGTTTTCCGGACGCCGGAGATTCCCGGTTTCAACGCAAGCGAGTACGAGACGAAACAAGTGTTCTATAATAGTAAGGATGGAACCCGCATCCCGATGTTCATCGTCCACAAGAAGGGCCTGAAACTCGAAGGCAACAATCCGACACTCCTGTACGGCTACGGCGGATTCAACATCACGACGTCACCGGGTTTCAGCTCCACCAGGCTTGCTCTTTTGGAACAGGGTTTTGTGTATGCCTCTGCGAATATCCGGGGTGGCGGCGAATACGGGGAAAAGTGGCATGAGGCCGGCACCAAGCTCAACAAGCAAAACGTGTTCGACGATTTCATCGCTGCCGGGGAGTGGCTCATTGCCAACAAGTACACTTCTTCGCAAAAGCTTGCGATTCAAGGCGGGTCAAACGGCGGGTTGCTCGTGGGTGCTGTGATCAATCAACGGCCAGACCTGGTCAAAGTCGCTCTGGCTGCCGTCGGCGTGATGGATATGCTGCGTTTCCACAAGTTTACCATCGGATGGAACTGGATTCCGGATTACGGTTCCAGCGAAGCGAACGAAGCCGAATTCAAAGCGCTTTACAAATACTCGCCGTATCACAACATCCGCGAAGTTGCGTACCCGGCAACGTTGATCACGACCGCCGACCGTGACGACCGTGTCGTCCCCGCTCACTCATTGAAATACGCCGCCAGGATTCAGGAATTGCACCGTGGCGACAACCCTGTGGTGATCCGAGTAGAAACAAAATCAGGGCACGGTTCGAGCAGTACCTCGAAACAGATTGAGGAACTGACCGATGTGTATTCCTTTTTGTTTTTCAATTTAGGCGTTCAGCCTAAGTACGAAATGAAAAGCAGCAACTAAAGAATGCGATGTCCGACTTCTCACATGGAGGCGAGTGCGGAGTCGGACATTCTTCTCTCCCCACGATCAGCGTTTGTAAATGCGCCTCGCCACGATATTCGTCAATTCTTTGATCAGTTCTTTCTCTCCCGGTGCAACATGCCCGCTTGTGTGCCAAATGACTTCCTTCGGCTCACGCGCATGCTCATACAATGACTCGGCCGAGAATCTCGGAAAGAAACTGTCCCCTTCCCCGTTGATCATCAGAAGTTGTCGAGGCGACAGGTAGAATACGTACCTATTGGGCTCGAAGGGAGAGAGTATTGCTCCACCGAGCCACCCCGCGAGCCAGACAGGAATGCTCACGCCCCATCGCTCGGAATTGTGCCGAATGACGCCGGACAAATCCCCGCCCGCCTGCACCACAACAAGCTGCTTCACTCTCTGATCGATCACCGCAATAGGAGCAGCCGTGAAGATGCCGAAACTCACGGCCACGACTGTCACGTCCCGCTTATCGACCTCGGGATGAGCGAACAGCCAATCGAGGCAATTGAGCAAAAGCGGGACAGCGCGGTAGGCCATAGAACGCAGGCGAAACGTCGTGCCAATAGCAGCCAGGCTTTTGAAATCCCATTCACCTTCAAACGGATAGTCCACCGCCATAAGAATAACGCTGTCCTGGCCCTCGATCATCGCGATGACTTCTTTTCCTGTTTCGATTCCAACGCACAAGAGCGCCGCCGGGAATGGGCCATCGCCCATCGGAAAACGCACACGACCTTTAAGCGAATCGTCCTCGGATGAATACAGGACAAAATCGAACGTCCTCGTAACAGCTGACTCTTCAACTTGTGTGAGTTTCATCGAATCTATTTCGCCCTTCCTGTCGAGAAACCCGCTCCTCAGGTTGTAGTAACTTTGCGCAGAAGCGAGCGAAAGCGGGAGAATAACCATGAGGATCCGCATGATACAAAGATTGGAAGCAAATCGTTAAAAATCAATTGTCTTTCCAGGACCGGTTTGCTATGTTTGTTCCTTGTGGATAGGCGAAAACGAATCTTCCTTCTGGCCAGACGGCTCATCATCGCCGCACTTGCCACCATTCTCATTTGGACGGTTATCGCGATGCTCTTTGAAGACAAGTTCATCTTTTTCCCCACGGCGTATCCCGGCGGGATGTACGAGGACGCACGCTTCATACGCGGCCTCAAAGATTCGATGATTGTCGCCGAAGACGGCGTTCGAATCCACGCCTGGTTTGCACCGGCGGATTCCCCTGTTGCTACACTCGTGATGTCGCACGGAAACGCTGGGAACATCTCTCACCGGATCGAAATCATCCGGCGTTTGCAGAACACCGGCTTCCACGTGCTGATGTTCGACTATCGCGGCTATGGAAAGAGCGAAGGATCGCCCTCGGAGGAAGGTATTTACAGAGATGGTCGAGCGGCATTCGACTATGCAGCGATGATTCCCGGAGTCGACCCAAAAAGGATTTTCCTTTGGGGAACGAGTCTGGGCGGCGCCGTTGCAGTCGATGTTGCCACCCAGCGGCCCGCAGCCGGATTGATTCTGGAATCGACCTTTTCCTCTGCAAGAGATGTCGCCCGCGTGGCCTATCCTTTTCTTCCCATCCACCTCGTACTAAGGACTCAGCTCGATTCGTTCGAGAAAATTCAGCGAATTCGGACACCGTTGCTTATGATGCATGGCGACAGGGATAGCATCATTCCCATCGAGCTCGGCAAAAAGCTTTTCGACGTTGCAAACGAACCCAAAGAGTTTTTTGTGATTGCTGGAGCCGACCATAACGACACCTTCATTGTCGGCGGAAGAGCGTATTTGGAAAAACCACGTGATTTTGTTGTGAAATCGACAGCCCGCAAGACGAAGTAAAGCTTTAGGGCTCCTCGTAGTCTGCAACCTTTCGAAAACTGCCGCAGTCTAACTTCCACGGGACACCGGATCGAGTCCATTCTGTTCCTCATTTCTGAAACTTCGCCTTTGTTTTCCTCGTAATTGAGCTGATATCCAAGTCAAAAGGAGGCTTGTATGATGCTTGTGTGGAGGTTGCTGCTCTTATGCGTGATCGCCGTCCCGTTCGTTTTCTCTCAGGAGACGCGAGAAATAGACAAGAACGTAGCACTGAAGGCCGATGGACGGCTCGTTATCGACACGTACAAAGGAACTATCACAATTACCACGTGGGAAAAACCAGAAGTGGAGATTCACGCCAGGATTGAGCCCGACGATCAATTCTGGGATGATCACTCCGAGGAGGATGTGCGGGACACCGAAGTACGCATCTCCGGTTCCGACAACGAAGTGAGAATCAAATCGGATTACGACAGACTTCGAAGCCATCGAGACGGTTTTTTCGGCATCTTCGAAACGGGCGGGTCAAGGCCTTTTGTCCATTATACGATCAAGATGCCGAAGACGGCCGAGCTGCGGATCAAAGACTACAAATCTAAAACTTCGATTTCAGATTTGCGAGCGGATGTGGAAATCAACACCTACAAAGGGGAAGTCGAAATCACGAACCTTACCGGATCGGTCGACCTTGAAACGTACAAAGGCGAGGTTGATGTTCGATTCTCCAAGCTGGCGAAAGACAGCCGGTTTGAAACCTACAAGGGAAACATCTCGATCCAGCTTCCAAAGCAAACAGGTTTCGACCTTGAATCTGATTTCGGCCGAAAAACGGATTTCGATTCGGACTTTGATGTTTCCAAGCGTTATCGTGACAAGAAGAAACGCGAGGCCGACTACTATGGCTCCGTGAACGGCGGCGGCCCAAGACTTCAATTGAAAAGCGAAAAGGGCTCGTTCCGCATTCGACAGGGTTAGAGTCAACGCGATCCTTTTCTCTTTTAAGAATCTTTCTTTTCACTTCCTCTCTTTATGGCATTATCCATGAGAAACAAAATCATTATTTCCACAGTAGGCCTCTTTGTCATCGGTGCGGCGGGTGTTTTGTTTTTTGGTTCTTCGGGTTCCTCGAAAGACAATCAACTCCCTAAAGTGAAGGTTCAGAAAGGTACGATTATCGACAAGGCGCTTGCCGTCGGAACGATTGAACCCGAATACGAAGTTTCCGTCAAATCGAAAGTGTCGGGCGTGGTGAAACACATCTTCGTGGACTGTCTTCGCCTTTGAATTGGGGTTTGGTTCCTTGCAAAAGCACGGTCGATTTCGTATCTTGCCTTGAAATAGAACACCCAAAGAAGGAGTGTATTCATGAGAACAGCTAACCCTGCGCTTAACGCCAAGACATTCGAGAACCTCCCCGCCGTTGCCGGTGTGGAAGAGATGATGACGCTGCAAGGCACAGCGAACAAGTCCGCCTTGCTGCTGGGAATCGTTGTGGCTGCGGCTGCCTACACGTGGAACCTGTTTTTTTCTTCCGCGGATCAGGCGGCGGTCCTCCCGTATGTGTTGGGGGGTGCCCTTGGCGGATTCGTTGTAGCGCTTGTGACGGTGTTTAAGAAAACCTGGGCGCCCGTCACAGCCCCGCTTTACGCAGCCCTTGAGGGTTTGTTTTTGGGTGCTCTTTCAGCGATGATGGAAGTGGAATTCCCCGGCATCGTCCTTCAGGCTGTCTCACTGACGTTCGGCATCTTTTTCAGCCTCCTCCTTGCCTACCGTTCCGGCTTGATAAAGCCTTCGGAGAATTTTAAGCTTGGCGTAACGGCCGCGACGGGGGGAATCGCATTGATTTACTTCGCCACGATGGTTCTGGGCTTCTTCGGCATCAGCATGCCTTTTATTCATGACAACGGGTTGTTCGGAATAGGGTTCAGTGTTTTCGTCGTCATTCTGGCGTCGCTGAACCTCGTCCTCGATTTCGATTTCATTGAAACCGGCGTAGAACGCGGCGCTCCGAAATACATGGAATGGTATGCTTCGTTCGGTTTGCTGGTGACGCTGGTATGGCTGTATCTGGAGATTCTGAGACTTCTGGCGAAACTGGCGCGACGTTAAGACAATCTGACATCGCCCCAGGGGGCGACCCACCGGGCTACAGAAGAGAAAACAGGAAAGCGCAGAGGAAGCCGGCGATCGTTGCCAACCCCACGGACGGCCCACCGTCCTCATAGGCTTCCGGCATCATTACCGAAGAAACCATCGCGAGGATTCCTCCCCCGGCCACCGCTCCCACGAGTGTAAGGATTGTGGGAGGCGCTGTTGTCAAGAAGATATTGCCGAGGACAGCCGCAATCCCCCCTGTCACCATTAACGATCCCCACAGCCCAAGAATTTTCATCGTGCTAAAGCCGGCACTTCTCATCGCCGTTGCGCTGGCGACGGCTTCCGGGAGGTTGGAAAGGAACACGGCGGCAACAAACGTAAACTTGAACGTCTCGAACGAGACGAAGCTGGAGCCGATCACGATGGATTCCGGGATTCCGTCGAGCATTGCACCGAGGAAGATGGCAAACGGAGCTCCGGATTTTGCATGTTCCTTCATCATGGAGACTTCTTCGCTTCTGCTCAGTCGTTGGATATTCGCGAGAGCAACCTTATGCCAATGACCCGCATCGACACTGCTCTTTGCCGTTTGGACGTTTTGAAGGAGTCTGACGGAAATCAATTCCTGTACTGAGCTGCGGAGGTTCGGCGAGCGGTCGATGAGTTCGTCGAAGTGCACTTTGTCGATTCTGAGGAGTGACGTTGGCTCTGCCGCGACCGCGGAGGCAGATCGAGGTTCACCCGTCAACAGCGCCATTTCACCGAACGACTGACCCGTTCCCAGCTCTGCAAGAGTTTTCCCTCCCGCACCGCTGTTGCCTGAAACGATGTTCACCCGCCCGCTGTCGATAAAATACAGTGCGTCCCCGTTTTCACCCTGCTTGAAAATGACAGAGCCCCGTTGCACTTCGACCGGCTGCACGCACATCAACACATCTTCCATTTCTTCGGGGGGGAGTGAGCGGACCAGTTCGATTTTCACGAGCTTTTCAAGGATCCCTGCGGATTCTTCGCGTTTCTTATTCAGCATGTAGAGCTTTGAGAGCGCCGGATGGCGGAGCGCCGCGCCGCGTTGCTCGAGGATTTGGTTCACAACGTAGTATACCGTGCCGCCGGCAATGAACCCGCCAGCCACCCACAACCAACTGATGATACCGCTCACATGCGCGCTGTGTATGAGACGCTCGGCTCCCTCATAGGCCAACTCAAGCGCCAAAGCCTGAATCAGTGCGCCGGTACCGAATGCCATGATGACGGCGTTGGTCCGTTGGGAAGGCTTCACGTAGACGCCAATCAATGCGCCAATGATCAGCGAAGTCATGGCCATGATGGCCATCGCACCAGCGCTCAGGAAGGACGGGATTGCGAATTCGCCTGAAAAAGACATTGAGAAGTATTGGCTGAGATTTGGTGCTGGGTGCGTGGTGGAAGATAACAATTCGGTGGAGATTTAGCAAAGGCCATTGCAGATGGAGTCCATCACGTTGAATTGGCCATGCCGATGGACTCCATCGAACATGGTCTCGGGCAAACCTTCCGAAGGTCCAGTAGAGACTTCCGAAGTCCAGGGGAATTCTCAGTTAGACTTCGGAAGTCCAATAAAACCTTCGGAAGGTACAATAAAAAAGCCCGGATCTTGTTTCAGAGCCGGGCTTTCCCCTGACTGTATTTGATGGACTCCACGACCAGTTCCAGCCAGTCCGTGGAGTCCATCGGCAAGTTTACTTCAGAAGAATCATCTTCCTTGTTGTTGAGAATTCCGAGGTGGTGATTCTGTATAAATAAACACCCGTTGCCAACGGTACACCGCCTTCATTCCTGGCGTTCCATGATACGGTGAAGGTGCCGGCGTCGAAATTCCGGTCGACGACGGTGGCCACCTTCTGGCCGAGGATGTTGAACACGGCGATGTTCACATGTTCCGTCTTCGGAATGCTGAAGGCAATTCTCGTGGTCGGGTTGAACGGGTTCGGATAGTTCTGTTCGAGCCTGTACTCTGTTGGAATCTCCACAACAGTACCCTCGACGTCTGTCGTTGTTTCGACGATGTCGAAATTCGCCGTCGAGGGCTGAGGGTTTCCGTTCACATCGTAGGTCGGGGTGGCCGTTGTGCCGATAGGCTCTTCAAAGCCCATGCGGTCGTTGTAGACGGTGTACATTTGAGGAGAGATGCCGGAGATCGAGTACGACCCGGTTGCATCGCTGACGCCATATCCGGCCACAGAGCCGTCGCTGGCAACAGCATATACCATGGAACCGTTCACGCCGACAGCCGCTGATTTTCCGTACCGGCCACCGCCGAATGAGGCATTCGTGTTCACCGTGCCCTGGATGTACGTATATCCACTCACGAGGCGCGGTATCTGACGAACGTAGACATTGATTCCTGAAACATCGTTCCCGTTCACTGTTATTTTTGTCGCCAGTTTCCATCTTAGGGTCGGGCCTGTCAAGCTATAGAACGAGGGGACATAATTCCCCAGAGGAATGGCCAGTACCCGATACTCACCCGGAGGCAACTCCGTGAGCGAATACACTCCGCCCGTGTCGGTCTCGGCGTAGTAC
>JANOGR010000271.1:0-5395 GCA_031406095.1 Ignavibacteriales bacterium | reverse complement strand
CGACCGCCTGCTTGTAGAGCACGGGTACATAGACGTTGGCGAATTTCGCGGTGACCAGGCACAACAGCGCTCCGATCACGCGCGCGCGCAATCCGAACTCACCCGCGGGCCACAGATAGGGCAGCAGTGCGCGCGCGGTTTGCAGCGTTCCGGTCGGCTTGCCGTTTCGGCCGGTATTGGCCCCGGCCCAAATGCCCGGTTCGATCTTCACTTTGACACAATTGCTGTTCACGGAGAGAGGAGTGATGAACATTTCATCGGAATAAGGTTCATCATCCCACATCCAGCCGTTTCCCCAGTAGAGGTCGTCAAAGTAAGACACATCGCCAACGACATCTCCTGTTATAGTGTTCAGACCGGACGCCCTGAGGATTCTCGCCAATGAATCCAGGTGCGAAGTCTGCAAGTCCGGATCACCCGATCCCTTCAGGTAAATATCTCCCGTGAGGATTCCATCAGGAGAAATGGAATCGGCATGCACAGCCGTCTTGAAGAGAAAATCTGGCCCCAGGTAATGGATGCCGGCGGCCGATGTCAGAAGTTTCATGTTTGAAGCGGGCCGAAAAAGCAATTTTGCATCTCGTTCATAAAGCGTCTCGTGAGTTTCAAGAGAAACGACTTTGATGCTTGCATGAGAGGGAATGAAAATGGAATCTGAAAGGACTGTATCAATGTCGTACTTCAAGCGCTCAAGCGGGTCCCCGGGTGGCCGCAAACTTGCAACACCCGTGCACCCGGAAACAAAAATGGAAAAGAGAATGATGAGATCCAGCTTCTTGGTCATCGGTGACAAATGTTGTGTGAATTGATGTGAAATTCAACTCGGAACTCCCGAGTTCCTTGATTGCCCTACAAAAATAGAGTATATTACACGCCGAATTTTCTCAAAACCCGGTTATTGAAGGACAAGAAATGCTGCAGTTTTTCAAAAGGCTGTTTGGCTCGAAGCATGAACGGGATGCCAGGATCATCCGGCCGTTCATCGCGGAGATTAACAAGCACGTGCCAGGCCTTTCTTCTTTGAGCGATGAGCAGCTCCGCGGGAAATCCGACGAATTCCGAGCGCGTATCAAAGAACACACAAAGGATATTGAAACGGAGATAGTTTCTGTCCAGGAGTCCTTGAGGCAGGAGCTTCCGTATGACCAGCGCGAAACCCTCTATGCACGGTTTGACGAGCTGAACAAAGAACTTGACCGAGGCATTGAAGAAGCCCTGAATGAGCTCTTGCCGGAAGCGTTCGCCGTCGTGAAGGAAACGTGCCGGCGCCTTGTAGGGCAAACCTGGGAAATAGCCGGAAACAAGGTGTTGTGGGATATGGTGCCTTTTGATGTGCAGCTCCTCGGCGGTGTGGTGCTGCATCAAGGCAAGATCGCCGAAATGGCCACCGGTGAAGGAAAAACACTCGTTGCAACGTTGCCGGCTTATCTGAATGCATTGCCCGGCCGCGGTGTCCATATCATTACCGTGAACGATTACCTGGCTCTGCGCGACAGCCAATGGATGGGCAGAGTGTTCGAGTTCCTTGGATTAAAAGTCGGCTGTATTCTGCAACACATGGATTCGGTCCAGCGACGAGCCCAGTATGCAGCGGATATTACGTATGGAACGAACAACGAGTTCGGGTTCGATTACTTGCGCGATAACATGGTTGTGCATGCTGAAGAAATGGTGCAGCGGGGCCATAACTATACGATCGTCGACGAAGTCGATTCCGTGCTGATTGATGAGGCACGGACGCCGCTCATCATCAGCGGACCTGTGGAAGCAGAAGAACATAAGTTTGACGAAATGAAGCCGTACATCGAGCGCGTTTACAAGGCACAGCAGTCGTTTGTGGCAAAGATCACGTCGGAGGCAGAATCGCTGTTGGCGCAACAGAAAAAGGATGAAGCGGGCGTGCTTCTTCTGCGGGCACAACGGGGTTTGCCCAAGAGTAATAAATTGTTGAAGCTTTTTTCAGAACCTGCGAACAAGTCTCTCGCCCAGCAGACGGAAAAGGAATACATGCGCGATAACTCGGCCCGCATGCACGAGGTCGATGACGAGTTGTATTTCGCCATCGATGAAAAATCGCATGTTATCGACCTGACTGAAAAAGGGCGTGAATACCTTGCGCAGACCTACCCGGGCCACCACATTGACCTGTTTGTGATTCCCGATATCGGAACAGAGTTCAGTCTCATCGACGGCAATTCGACGCTTTCTCCGGATGAAAAACAACTCAAGAAGGACGAGGTCAACAAGCTCTTTGCAGAACGAAGCGACCGAATCCATACAATCCTTCAGCTCCTCAAGGCCTACTGCCTCTACGACAAGGATGTTGAGTACGTCGTGCAAGACGGCAAGATCATGATCGTAGATGAGTTTACCGGCCGTCTTCTCCAGGGCCGCAGATATTCTGAAGGGTTGCATCAGGCGATCGAAGCCAAAGAAGAAGTCAAGGTCGAGCGCGACACGCAAACGCTCGCGACGGTCACGCTCCAGAACTACTTCAGGATGTATAAGAAAATTTCAGGTATGACCGGGACCGCTGAGACGGAGGCGTCCGAGTTTTTCGAAATCTATAAGCTTGATGTGGTAGTTGTTCCGACGAATAGGGGGATGGTTCGCACGGACCACGACGACCATGTGTACAAAACGAAGCGTGAGAAGTATAACGCCGTCATGGCAGAAATAGAGGAAATGCGGAAGATCAACAGGCCGGTTCTCGTAGGTACGACAAGTGTCGATGTTTCTGAAACGATCAGCCGCATGCTCAAGCGAAAGGGTATCCCGCACAACGTGTTGAACGCCAAGCAGCATCAACGTGAGGCTGAGATTGTGGCGCATGCAGGATTGCCGGGAGCTATCACCATATCGACGAACATGGCCGGTCGTGGAACCGACATCAAGCTTGGACCCGGCGTGAAGGATATCGGAGGTCTGCATATTGTGGGAACCGAGCGCCACGAGGCACGGCGCATTGACAGACAGCTCAGAGGTCGGGCCGGGCGGCAGGGCGACCCTGGATCATCCAGGTTTTATCTCTGTCTCGAAGATGACCTGATGCGGTTGTTTGGCAGCGAACGCATCGCACGCATCATGGAGCGCATGGGACTGGAAGAGGGCGAAGTGATCCAGCATCCGATGATTACAAGGTCGGTGGAACGTGCTCAGAAAAAAGTGGAAGAGAACAACTTTGGAATCCGCAAGCGTCTGCTCGAATATGACAACGTGATGAATCAGCAGCGTGAAGTTATCTACTCCCGCCGGAGGCACGCGTTACTTGGCGAGCGGCTGCAGGATGATATCTTCGAGATGGTGCGAGATTTGGCCGAGAAAATGGCGGAACAATACAGCACCGAGGGGAATCTGGAGGGCTTGAAACTCGAGGTCCGGTCCAAATTTCTCGTCGACCTTCCGATGACACCGGAGGAATTCCAAAGACTGGGCAAAGACGGTGTGGCGCAAGTGGTGTTCAAAGCAGCAGAGAATTTTTATCATCGGAAGGAAGAACAAATCGGGCCGATGATGCGAACTCTGGAAAAAATGGTCATGCTGCAGGTGATCGATTCCAAATGGCGCGACCATTTGCGGGAAATGGATGACTTGAAAGAAGGAATTCATTTGAGAGGGTACGGCCAGAAGGACCCGCTTCTTGAATACAAAGGTGAATCCTTCAAGATGTTCATGGAACTCATGGACCTGATCGAAGAGGAAGTGACCGGTCTGGTATTCAAGCTCTACCCGGAGCGTGCAGAACAGCTGCCGGTCCAGCGGGGACGTCGTCCTCTGCGTCGGGAGGACATGGTGCTGACACACGATTCAGCGATGGGTTCAGGTTTCATGGCAAATCGAGAACCGATCCCTGCGGGCGCTGCACAGCAAGGCCCAGGGCCGGCGCGGGCGGGACAACAGGGTCCGCCTCAGAAAGTGCAGCCGATACGCGTGGCTGAAAAGGTCGGCCGGAATGACCCCTGTCCATGCGGAAGCGGGAAAAAATACAAGAATTGCCATGGATCCTCGTGAACATAGTCACTTGAATGAGAGAACCACATGAAAAAGATTGAAGCGATCATCCGTCCGTTTAAGCTTGACGATGTGCGGGAGGCGCTTTCGGAGATGGGCGTGAAGGGAATGACGCTCACGGAAGTGAAGGGCTACGGAAGGCAAAAAGGACACACGGAGGTCTACAGGGGGTCTGAATACAAAATAGACTTCCTGCCAAAGGTCAAAATCGAGATTATCGCGAAGGACTCGATGGTGGAAAAGATCGTGTCAACCATCCTCAAGACGGCAAAAACCGGCGAGGTGGGAGACGGCAAGATTTTCATTTATCCGATTGACGACGTCATTCGGATACGCACCGAGGAGTCAGGGGAAGAGGCCATCTGACAACACATTATTTACACGCAACAAACAGTTCCGTACTCTTGTCGGAACTGTTTTGTTTTTAAGCCCATGAGCAAAGACCAGGCATTCAAAACAGGGTATGTAGCCATCGTAGGAGAGCCGAATGTCGGCAAGTCGACATTGATGAACGCGCTCCTCGGCATAAAGTTGTCCATTGTGACAAGAAAGCCGCAGACCACAAGGCAGCGGGTCCTCGGAATCCTTAATCGCGAAGACGCCCAGGTCATTTTTTTGGATACCCCCGGTCTCATCAAACCGAAATATCTTCTGCACGAGAAGATGGTGGGCCAGGCGCAAATGGCACTGGCGGAAGCGGATGTTATCCTTTGTTTAACCGAGGTTTCCCGAAAAACGGATCTCCCGGACGAGGTTCACAAACTTGTGTTCGAACGATACGCAGAAAAGCCCATTCTTCTCATTATCAACAAAGTCGACACGATCCATAAGCCGGACCTGCTTCCCCTGATCGAGGCTTTCTCGAAAGAAAGCGCATTCAAGGAGATCATTCCGGTTTCTGCTCTGAAGCAGGATAATCTTGCTGATCTGGTTACGACAGTCATGAAATACCTTCCGGAACATCCCCCGTTCTACCCGACCGACGCAGTCAGCGAACAGCCCGAGAGATTTTTCGTTGCCGAATTCGTTCGAGAAAAAATCTTTGATCTGTACCGAGACGAGATACCATATTCCACTGCCGTGGAAATCATCGAATTCAAAGAGAGAGAGCAAGGGAAGACATTCATCAGCGCAGATATTGTTGTCGAGAAAGATTCTCAAAAAGGCATCCTCATCGGAAAGGGTGGAGTGGCCTTGAAGAAGGTTGGACGTCTTGCCCGGAACGAAATTGAGTTATTCCTGGGCAAACATGTGTTCCTGGAGCTCCGGGTGAAAGTGAGGGAAGGGTGGCGTGATAAGGAAGGGATGCTGCAGAGATTTGGTTATGGAGTGAAACAGTAGTGCCTGAAATCCTGCCTTTTCGAGGTTATCGGTACGACCTGTC
>JANOGR010000178.1:0-7231 GCA_031406095.1 Ignavibacteriales bacterium | reverse complement strand
ATACACGAAAAGGTTTTTCGCGGATTTCATGAGTTCCGAACCGGATGCGTCGGAACTCATGAAATCCGCGAAAAACCTTTTCGTGTATAATTCTCATGTTGCCATCCCGGCCGGTACTCTCGTATCCGCAAAGGCGAATGAGCTGGCGGGCCTGTCGGGAGACGAGCTGTCCGAGGAATTCCACAAAATTTCATATTATGCGACCGAGGAGGAATCGAGGACATTCTCGGCAATGACGGGTACCGACGGCAAGCGCGAGTTCCTTTCGCGCTTTTGGACCGACGTGGAGCGGGGAAAGGGCAGGTTCGACCCTGTGACCCGAACCGAGTACCTTCGACGCGCGGTCACCGCGGACGACCGATATCGTGCTCTGGGCAAGGAAGGGTGGCGGACGGAACGGGGAAGGGTGTTCATGCTGTATGGTGAACCCGACGAAGTTGAGCGATTTCCCAGCAGCGGGGAGAACAAGCCATATGAAATTTGGCGCTACTTCAGAACTGAAGGCGGGGTTGACTTCGTATTCGTCGACCGTTCGATGTTTGGAGAATACGCCCTCGTCCATTCCACCAAGCGCGGCGAACTGCGTGACGACGATTGGCAGCGCTATTTGAAATAATCTTCCTGGGAGTTGTCTCGCTCCCTCCCGACACCATGCTCGTCGAAGAGTTTGTCGTCGGATCTTTCCGCAAAGCCGTCCGACTGCAAACAAATCCTCAAGGCTGGTTGTATGTTGTCGATGAAGAGCTGAATCAGATTTATGCAGGGCAAAACATCGACTCCTTGAGCCAGTCGGTCGGGGGTTATGGCTGGACCCCCACAACGTTCGACCGGCCGACCGGCATAGCAACCGACGGGCTGAATGTGTACGTGTCGGATTACGGGAATCACCGTATTCAGCGATTCGACAGAAACCTCGCCTACCTCTCTTCTCTTACCACACGAGACACGAGCATCCATGAAGCGAGGTTTGGCTATCCGACAGGAGTTGCTCTTTCTCCATCCGGCGACCTTTTTGTTCTGGACGGAGAAAACTACAGAGTTCTTCGGTTTTCTCCGGATGGACGGTTCCAGCAGACCTTTGGCGGAACAGAGACAGGAAACAGAAAAATCACAAATCCGCTGAAGATCGTCATCTCCCATGATAATACCGTCTTTGTTGCTGAACCCACAAGGATTCTCGAATTCGACTATTTCGGTAACCTCGTCAACGTGTTGGGTGAAGGCGTTTTGAAGGATGTTCGGAGTTTCTGCGTCATGGCCGGGTCTCTCGTTGTCCTGACAAGAGACAGCCTGATCTGGTATTCCAGAAACGGGATTGCAGCAACGAGCATTCTCACGAGTTCGCTCATCACGGCAGAACCTCTTCAAGACCCGCGTGATCTTGTCGTCACGGGAAAAAGAATGCTGCTTCTCGACGCCAGGAGGCTTCACGTGTTCTCGATCGTTGCGTATTGACATCCTTGACATTCAGAACGAATTACTCTAACTTTTTGCGGAACAGCCACATCAGCACAAGGAGAGAACACATATGGCATCACGGTCAGTAAACAAAGTGACCCTTATCGGAAACTTGGGAAAAGATCCCGAGTTGCGGTATACGAGCAGCGGGGTGGCTGTTGCGACGTTTAGCGTAGCAACAAACGAATCCTGGAAGGACCAAGACGGCAACATCCAGGAACGGACTCAGTGGCATAACATCGTCGCGTGGAAAAAGCTGGCCGAGATTTGCGGTGAATATCTCAAGAAAGGCGGCAAACTGTATCTGGAAGGCCGGCTCCAATACAGGAATTATGACGATAAGAATGGCGTGAAGCGTTACGTTACTGAGATTGTGATGGATGAAATGGTGATGCTCGACAGCAAAGGCTCCGCCCCTTCGAACCTGCCTGCCGGACATCCAGGCGAGCCAGCCCCGACGCAAGCTCAGGAAAGCAGAGCTGAGAAAGCAGACGACCTGCCATTTTGAACTTCTCCAGACATAGACGGACTTTGATTTTCACTCTCATGTTCACACGAAGATTTTTCCTTG
Source organism: Ignavibacteriales bacterium (assembly GCA_031406095.1). Taxonomy (GTDB): domain Bacteria; phylum Bacteroidota; class Ignavibacteria; order UBA10030; family UBA10030; genus JANOGR01. Next base: position 5,202 of record JANOGR010000178.1, on the reverse strand, counting down.
TCCTCCTGTTTTTCGGATTCGCTTCCGCTCAAGCCGGAGGTGCAAAATCACCGGTTCGTGCTAAGAACGGAATGGTTGTGTCTGCGCACCATCTGGCATCACAGGCTGGGGTCGAAATTCTCAAGAAAGGCGGCAATGCTGTGGATGCCGCAATAGCCACAGGCCTTGCCTTGGCTGTCGTCCATCCTGCAGCCGGTAACATCGGTGGCGGCGGTTTCATGATTGTCTTCACAAACAAAGGGGAAGTGACAGCTTTTGATTTCCGTGAAAAAGCACCACTTGCCGCCCAAGAGGGTATGTATGTGGATGCAAAAGGGAACTATGTTAAGGACTTGAACCATGAAGGCTATCTGGCCGTGGGAGTTCCGGGCACGATTGCCGGTTTCGACCTCGCCCTGAACCGATTTGGGAAGAAATCGTGGTCAGAATTAACGGCCCCGGCCGTGAACCTGGCCGAAAAAGGGTTCGTTTTGAGCTGGGCGCTTGCAGCAGATTTCAAAAGTGAGCGAAGTGATTTCAGCCGGTATCCATCTTCGGTGAAAGTGTTTTTCAAAAGGAACGGAGCCGATTACGAAACAGGTGAGGTTTGGAAACAGCCGGATCTGGCAAGGACTCTGAAGAGAATTCAGAAAAATGGAAAAGACGGTTTCTATAAGGGAGAAACTGCGCGCTTGCTTGCCGCGGATATGAAAAAACACGGCGGGCTGATCACGGAAGCCGATCTGGCCTCCTATGAAGCGAAGGAACGAGTGCCGCTTCATGGCGTGTACCGCGGTCACGACATTTATTCGATATGTCCGCCGAGTTCCGGGGGAACAGCCCTGATTGAAATGCTGAACATCCTGGAAGGCTACGACTTGAAGTCCTACGGCCACAATTCGGCCCAATATCTCCATTTCCTCGCTGAGGCGATGCGCCGGGCTTTTGCTGATCGAGCAACTCATGTTGGAGACCCGGATTTCAATCCGGAGATGCCGATCTCGAAGTTGACTTCGAAAGAGTATGCCGAGCAGCTGCGGAAGAATATCAGCCTCACGCACGCCTCCAAGAGCGACCCCGCCAGGTTTAACGAAGCATACGAGAGTTCGCAGACGACGCACTACTCCGTTGTTGACAAGGATGGCAACGCAGTCGTTGTGACCTACACGCTTGAAGATGGTTACGGTTCCCGAATCGTCGCAGATGGGCTTGGGTTTCTTCTGAATAACGAAATGGGCGATTTTAACCCCGCTCCTGGGAGAACTGATACCACAGGCATAATCGGTACCACGCCGAATCTGGTGGCCCCGGGCAAGCGTATGCTTTCCAGCATGACGCCAACGATTATCGCGAAAGATGGAAAACCGTGGGCCTTGATCGGTTCACCGGGCGGCAGGACGATCATCAACACCGTTCTGCAAGTCACGTTGAATCTCGTCGACTTCGAGATGAACATTTCCGAGGCAGTCACCGCAGGACGTGTCCATCATCAATGGCTGCCCGATGTGCTTGTTATGGAAAGATATGCAACGAGTCCCGACACAAAGCGATTGCTGGAAGGCATGGGCCATCGTGTGACGCTTACACGTAGCCAGGGAAGTGTCATGGGCATCATGATCGACCCCAAGGAAAAGCTGCTCCTCGGTGCGTCCGATCCACGTCAACCAGACGGCGCTGCAGTGGGTTATTGATGTCGGTTACGGTCACCAACGTTGAATTTCTAGGAAACGAAAGCTACATTTGTCTATTCAAAGGAGGTACTTCATGAATCGATTGATGATCGCCGTGGTTCTGATTCTCGCAGCTGCGTTTTCCCGGCTGATTCCACATCCGCCGAATTTTACACCGCTGGCTGCGATGGCCCTTGCAGGCGGGGTTTATCTGGACAGACGATTTGCACTTCTTGTTCCTTTGCTGGCACTTCTCTTGACTGATGCGATCATCGGTTTTCATAACCTCATGGTCTTTGTCTACGGCAGTTTTCTTGCGATCGGACTTCTGGGGCTCTGGCTGCGCAGCCATAAGAAACCCGTGGTCGTGTTCGGGAGCGCACTCGCAAGCTCCGTCGTGTTTTTCATCGTAACGAATTTCGGCGTGTGGGCGATGGATGGAACCCTCTACCCGAAGACGCTCGCCGGACTCGTCGAATGTTACACGTTGGCGATTCCATTTTTCCGGAACACTGTTTTTGGCGATCTGGCCTACACAGCAATTTTGTTCGGGCTGTTTGAGTTCGCACGAAGGTTGAATGTTGTGACAGAGGCCACAGTTGTGAAGAAAGAAGCAGGGAATAGCGGTCCCATTAACAAGATTTAACTCGCGCCCTCTTGACACTATTTCTTCCCTGGCGTATCTTTGAAATGTGATTTCACAATTTTGTTTTACAATTTCAAATAAGGAGGAAGTATGAAGAAACTTCTAGTGGCGCTCATGGCGCTGGGTATAATGACGGCAGGCCTGGCGCAGGAGAAGGGCAAGTCGGAGCCTGCGACGCCGGCAAAGCCGCCAACGGAACAAGGCGAGAAGGCGACTCCGGCGACACCGTCGGCGAATGCTGAACACGGCCAGGCAAAAAAGGCCGAAAACATGCAAAAGCGTGACGCCAAGAAAGCCGTGAAAGCCGAACAGAAGAAGGCAAAGAAAGAAGCCAAAGAAGCTCGGAAAGCCTCGAAAAGCGGTCGCCCAAATTAAGTTCAATCACATTCAAATAAGGAGATGAAAGAATGAAAAGACTAGTTGCGTTTCTCTTGGCTATGTCCATAGCTACGGTGAGCTTTGCCCAGGACACTACTCAATCCAAACGAGAAGAAAAAAAATCCGAACAGGTTGAGAAGAAGAAAGAACAGGCGGAAAAGATGATGGAAAAGGGCAAGGAGAAGCAGGCCGAGAAGAAGATGGAGCAGGTTGAGAAAAAGGAAGAGCAGAAAGCGAAAGCGGCAGCCCAAGCTGCAAAAAAAGCAGCCAAGAAGGAAGCTAAGTCGGCAAAAAAGGCCGCGAAATCTGAAGGCAAAAAATAACGACCTGCCCCGAGAGATGTAGGTATTCCAACCAAGAAAGGGTCTTCGAAGAACCGGAGACCCATTTTCTTTTTCAGACAAAGTTGAAGAATATGAAGAATGTCACCGGTATTGTTCGATTCTTGTTTATCTGCCTTCTTGTTCCCATGCTCACTTTTCCCGCACTATCCCAAGAAGAAGATGAAGGTGGAATTTGGAGCGTTACGACGGGAGCAAAATACCTGAGCAAGTTCACCTCTAACGGTGTCGATCTGAGTCAGGACCAGCCGGCTCTTTCTGTGAACGCCGGTATTGCCCATGCATCGGGGCTGAGCTTGGCCGTAAATCCGGTCATCGTGTTGGGGTCGAATGGAGGCTACCAGCAATCGTCATTCGCCCTGGCCTATGAGAAGTCTTTAACAACATTCGTGGCGCTGGGGCTTGAGTTCGCACACCATTCATTCAAGAGCGACACGGCCAACGCTCTCGCAGGTCTTGCGAATTCATTTTCCGTCAATTGCGATTTCGACCTCGATCCAACCAGCGTTTCTCTATCGTACTCCAGATATCTTGGAGGCGGTGGCGCCAACTTTTTCTCCGCTGGAATTTCAACGTTCATAACGTTCGGGGACCTTGTGGTGATCCCTCTCGCTCAAGCGACCTTTGTCAGTCAAACCGTGTCGCCATTATTTCTCAAATCCAACAAAGGGAAGTCAAAAGCTCTGCTCGGAACAGCCGATGTTTCAGTAACGGGGTTGAGCAGTTTGAGTCTTCTCATGGTGTTCAGTTATCCGGTTATGGAAGGATTGTCCGCATCGTTCACACCCGCCTTTACCTACACTCCTAGCGAGCTTGCAGCGCGAAGTTCGCAGCTCGTATGGTCGGCGGGGCTCTCATATTCGATGGAATTCTAATCGGCTTTCCCGAATCGGTTCGTTTATTTTGTAGCCTACTTGACATTCGTGGGGTATTTTCCTATTATTTTTCCGCGAATCGTGTGCGAGGTTTTCTCGCAATCTTCACAAAAAACAGAGGAGAGAAAAATGAGACGCATTATCTTCTTGATTCTTGGAGTTGCCTTTGCACTAGCGCTTTCGGGATGTGCTGCAGACCCTGAGGTTGGGCCACGTTTTCGGGTGAGAAACGACCGAGCTACGGACGCGGATTTGCAGGTTAAAACTTCCGGCGGAAGCACGATCAACATCAACAATGTCACGCCCAACACAACTTCAGAGTACCAGGAGGTCGCCACGGGACGAGTCGATATTACGGCGACCATGAAGGGCGAGACCGTTTCATTTACTGCAAATTTCATAGCTGCCGTGAATTCCAACTACACCGTTGTGGTCGCAAACACGACGCCGGCTTCTGTGAATATAGTTTCTCCGTAAACTCCTACGCAGGACATTCGCCCTGAATCTGTAAAAAATTGGCCACCCTGCACAATTCCCGAAAGACCTACCTCAAGTTTCAACTTAAGACAAAACCCCTCTCATGAGGACAGCACCGCTTGCTTCTCTGAGCAAAATGCTTCTAAATTAGCCCCCACTTCTTGTATCAACGAAGGAGCCAGAGTGTCTCAACAGAAAACTCCGCGGCAAGATTACGACCTCGTACATGGTAATTGGCACCTTCCCATAGAAGGGCCAAGGCCTCCAGGATTCTCAAAGTCAAGATTTCTTTCCTAACATTTAGAAATTATGCATGGGGGATTCGTTTGTTTCGAAGGAATTCTTCGTTCTGCATGGAATGGAAATTGCTCAATGACGGCTGTCTCTCTTCACGTTTCACTCAAGATATCGATTCGGATATTTCGGTGAGAAACCACATTTCAGAATTTTCAGGAGGAACATATGTCTAACTCTGTCAATGATTTCATGGCGCGTGTCAAAGCAAAAAATCCGGCTGAGCCCGAGTTCCATCAAGCTGTCCAGGAGGTTCTTGAATCGCTCAACGTCGTGCTGGAACGGCATCCCGAGTACAGGTCGGCGAAAATCCTCGAACGGATTGTCGAGCCGGAACGTGTGATCATGTTTCGTGTGCCATGGATGGACGACCAGGGAGAAGTTCATGTGAATCGCGGCTTTCGGATTGAGATGAACAGTGCCATCGGACCGTACAAAGGTGGTCTGAGATTCCATCCCTCCGTGACGCTGGGAATTCTCAAGTTTCTCGCGTTCGAACAGGTGTTCAAAAACAGCCTCACGACGCTCCCCATGGGCGGCGG
>JANOGR010000154.1:0-4278 GCA_031406095.1 Ignavibacteriales bacterium | reverse complement strand
TCATGGAAAGGACGAGCTCGCGATAGTCGTGCTCGCTCCATTCAGGAGAACTACCGGGTTGTCTTGAAGCGCATCCAACAATAAGGGGGTAATTGACCGGTGAATCACAGATGTAACGTACGAAACTTGGAATGAAAAATCAACCATCAACTGGATGATTATCAACCACACAATGGATGATTGTACACCGGGATCGAACTTGACAATAATGTCATTATGAACACATACGATACCAGCGCCAACGAAGAACGTGCGAAGAAATCAAAGCGAGCACGCATCGTTCTGTTCTAACTCAGTCGGGTATTGCACGATCTGAGTTCTTGGAAGCATATTCAAAAGTCTAGGTAACAACATCGGTTGGGGAGTAACTTAAGCCCGGATTGAGCCTCATCGGGCCCCGGCCTCTTCCGGTGAAGGACTTTGAAAAGGTCCAGGAAGATGAGGAATTCTGGGCAGCAATCAAAGACAGGGAAAAAGTAAAACCGGGAATCACGGGTTTGTGGCAGGTTTCTGGACGTAGCAATATCGGTTTCAAAGAAATGGTTCTGCTGGATTTGTACTACATCGAGAACATGTCCCTGCTGTTTGACCTCGAGATTTTGTTCGCAACGATACCGGTTGTTATGTTTGGACGAGGAGCTTATTAGACTAAAACCAATCGTGGAATATTGGAAGTTGGAATAATGGAATACACGACGAAACGGAATATCAATCGCGGTTATATGAAACTGGAGGTCTGGAAAAACGCGATAGACTTGCTAGCCATCGTTGATGAGATCGTTAAGAGTATCCGAAGGCTCGACGCGAGGCTGAAATCGCAGCTTCTTGACGCGACACAGTCCATCTCATCAAATATTGCCGAGGGATATAGTCGAAGAACAATCAACGAATATCTTCAATACCTCAATGTAGCACTTGGATCATCTGGTGAATCTATGACGCGGATGGTGGAACTTAAGAAATTACTGTTGATTTCGGAAAAGCAATTTGACGATTTTGACAAGCTGCATTTTGAAATGGAAAACAAGCTTCTTGCGCTAGTAGCTTCACTGCAAATCAAGCGTCGAGAGGGAACGTGGCAGGAGGAACTAAAGGAGCCACGAGCCGGGTATCTGCAATAGTTTCCTCATTCCAACACTCCATAATTCCAACATTCCATCAAGGGCACTTTCACCTGCCGCAGTTTGACTTCGAAATCCTCTTCGCAACAATTCCCGTCGTGATGTTTGGTCTACGACTCTACGAGTCGTAGACTCGTAGAGGAGAGGAGCGTACTAGTGGAAACGGGGCTGATAAGTAATAAGTAATAAGTGATAAGGGATAAGAAAAGGGACTTATGGAAAGACAGAAGCCTCACAAGAAACTCGAACTGTGGAGAAACGCGATAGATCTGGTGGCTTTCCTGTATGAGATAAGCAAGCAATTTCCTCGCGAGGAAGAATTCGGTCTGAAAGCCCAATTGAGAAGAGCTGCAGTATCGGTTCCATCAAATATCTCAGAAGGCTTGACGAGGAGAACGATAAAAGACAGGCTGCATTTTCTCAACATCGCACAAGGCTCTCTCAGCGAAATTGATGCACAGATCGAAATCTCCAGGAGGCTGGGATTCGTCACATCGGACATTGAATCAACGGCAAATGATCGCTTGTCGATGGTAGAGCGCCTCCTCAGCGGTCTGATGCGAAGCATTCGAACCTAGATTCAACTCGGCATCTGTTGCTTTTCTTTGAGAAGTAGCTTATTTTCTGTTTCATCATGGAAACAATAACCTCCTACAAGTACATTGTAAAGAAACAGGGTTCAGGTGAACCCATTATTCAGGGTACACGCATTTCCGTCCGCGATGTCGTTGAAGAATGGAGAATGGGTGCATCCCCTGAAGAGATACCGCCTCTTTATCCGCATGTCACACTTGCCCAAGTGTTTGAGGCCCTCGCATATTACCAGGATCATAAGAAAGAAATTGAGCGCTTCATCGATAAAAACAAGGTTCCTGCAGGCCTGAGTGGTAAAGCTTTATCTCGATGAGAATGTAAACGTCCTCCTCGCATCGCTGCTTCGAGCACGGAATATCGAAGTGTCAACGACTCTCGAAAGCAATATGTTGGGTACTAGCGACGAGGAGCAATTGGACTATGCCACCTCTCGTGACGCCGCTCTCGTAACTCACAATAGAGTCGATTTCGAAAATCTTTTTCAGAAATACATTGAAAGTTCGAAAAGGACTTCAGGGATCGTCATTTTGATACGGCGAGATGTGTACACGATGGCTCAGAGGCTGTCGCGATTTTGCCTCGTTCATAAGGATATCACAGGTCAATTGTTTTATGTCTGATTCGATTTTGGCGGGGAACGGTGGAATGGTATTGGTAGAATGGGCATCGCTGCATCGTGCCGAATTGTTGGACGATTGGGATCTTGCAAGACAGGGTCTCTCGTTGAAAGAAATCGAACCATTACAATGAGGGTCTGAAAATCATGAGAAAATTTGTTCGCGTTCGATCAGTCATATATCTACGAGGATTCCAGGTTTCACTTGAATTCACGGATGGAACCACCCGAGAGATTGACCTTGAACCATATTTACACGGTCCCATCTTCGAGCCGGTCCGAACTAATCCTAATGTTTTTCAGTCGATGCGAGTTGACCCCGACATGGGCACAATTGTTTGGAGCAACGGTGCCGACATCGACCCTGATGTGTTGTATCAAGGTTTCAAACCTGCGTGGATGGAGGCCGAGCAAACCGCTTCCCAATAAAAGCGATTACTCGATCCGAGCCTTAGGCAAATCCACCCTATCTTACCTGGAGATTCTCTTCGCAACAATTCCTGTCGTGATGTTTGGCCGAGGAGCATACTAGTGGAAACAGGCAAAGGAATAATGGAGTAATGGAGTAATGAGGCGCAGTAAACTTCATTCCCCATTCCAATCATTCCAAAATTCCAGTATTCCATCCTCAGCCGCTTTTGTTCGCCGCATTTCACGATGTTTGGAAGAGGAGCATACTAGTGAAAACAGGTGATGCCCGCCCGACCGAACGTTCTCAAAACCTTGTGTCGGTCGTTCGGGCGGGGAATAATGGAGTAATGGAATGAAAATGAGGCGCCTGCCTGCCGGACGAACCGCATCCGTTCGGTAGGCAGGCCTGCCCGCCAGCAAGAACAATAAGGCAGGCGGGGATCAGCCTTTGGCTGAAACGGGAAAGAGTGAAGAGAAGAAGCATTTGTGGTCTTGCAAGATTGTCAGGAATTTTGCAAATTTAGATAATCAAAGCACTAATGTTAGGGAAAGAGAATATTGAAATGTCGACAGTCCAGGAAATCAAAAAAGCACTATCAAACCTCAAGCCGCAAGAAATGGCGGCCTTCCGAGCTTGGTTTGACGAATTGGACGCAGCCATGTGGGATACCCAGTTTGAAGAAGATGCCAAATCAGGGAAGCTCGACATCGTTGCCGACAGCGCAATTGCTGATTACAAAAAAGGCAAATTCAAGCAATTGTGAAGCACTTTGCCAATTCTTCGTTTTGGGAATGTTATGAAAGATTACCCCAAGACATTCAGGAATTGGCAAGCAAAAATTTCGAACTCCTAAAAAGTAACCCCCAACACCCATCGCTCCATTTCAAGAATGTCGGAAGGTTTAGATCTGTAAGGGTTGGCAGACGGTATCGAGCTTTGGCTGTTGAAATTGAAAGTGGTGTAATCTGGTTTTGGATTGGTACGCACTCGCAATATGATCGACTCCTGGGTCAATCCCGTTCCAAATCTGAATAAAGACCAAATCCTTGCGGCCAACATTTAGCGCAAGCAGACAACCCTGAAGAGCGTTATCTTTTTTGCCGTGATAGGGTGGAGACAAAAGAGAGACTTCTCACTGGACATCCCTCGCAACACCGCGTGTCATTTGAGTCCGCTTTGTGGACGAACCTGCCCGTCTTTAAGAACTTTAGGGCGGGCGGGGAATCTGAGAACCCGTTCAAATCAGATTCTTCGTGGCTGAAAAGCGCCATTCAGAATGACATTCACGTTTTGACGCTCATCGTTTCGAGAGAAACGCAGAAACAACACACCCCTGCTGAAACCACACGGAAGTGTATCCCCTCCCCGCCAGACCCGCCAAACCGCCATTAAGATTGGCGGTCAGGAAAACTCAGCGGGCAAGCCGCGCAGCGGGCTGGTCGCCACGCAACTGCCACCGCGTTAGAGGGGACTTGTTTAGGTCTACTAAATCCAAGGTCTAAAATGCAACCTCGTCCCCTCTGCAGCGGGAGCTT
>JANOGR010000218.1:0-2009 GCA_031406095.1 Ignavibacteriales bacterium | reverse complement strand
CCAAACTGCTATCGCCTCGAAACCGTCGCAGGATGCCAAATTCGTCCTCCACGATGGCCAGGAACACTTCGGAGGTCAAATCCTCTCGGTCTTGGTCCGGCAGTCGTATTGATCGTGACTCGGCCGAGTGGTTGACGACATGGACGACTAAACCCAGAAATCGATCGACGAAATCTTCCCAAGCTCGCGGCGTTCGCGCGAGACAACGTTTGATCAAATTGCGATCGAAATCAGACAGGGCCACCGAAAAACCTCTTCGAAAACTCCCTCGTAGGCATCGTCCGAAGCTCCATTGAAGACGGAAAGCTTCTTGAGGCGAACACGCAATTGCTGCGGATTTTTGGAGTCAACGATACAGAAGAAGCGCGCACATCCATTAGCAATCTTGTCGATTCCGAGAGAATCATCCGATTGTTGAAGCAGAATGGGCGAGTCGACAACTTCGAAACACAATTCCGAAGGAAAGACCAGAGCGTACTGTGGGTTTCTTTCTCGGGCAGGTTGTTTGCGAAAGAAGGCTATTTTGAAGGCGTCATCGTAGATATTACATCCCGCAAAGAGGCAGAAGAGCAAATTCGAGAACAGGCCGCACTCCTTGATAAAGGCCAGGACGCAATCATGGTCTGCGATATTGATAACAAGGTCCTGTACTGGAACAAGAGTGCAGAGCGGCTTTATGGCTGGACCATTGAAGATGTGCTGGAGAAGAATATCTCGGACCTCATCCTGACGAAAGAGATAAAACCGCAATTTGACCAGGCGTATTTGGAGGTTCTCAAGAAAGGAGAATGGAACGGCGAGTTACAGAGCCAGTCAAAAAATGCCAAAGAGATCATTCTCATGAGCCGATGGACACTCGTCCGCGACAGCGACGGAAAGCCTAAATCGATCCTCATGGTCAATACCGACATCACGGAGAAGAAAATGCTTGAAATCCAATTCCTCCGTGCTCAAAGAATGGAAAGCATTGGGGTGCTTGCCGGGGGTATCGCGCACGACCTCAACAATGTCCTTTCTCCCATCCTCATGTCGGTTGAAATGCTGAGAAAAAAAGTGAACGACGATCTTAGCAGAAAAATCTTGAGTGCGGTTGAAGCAAGCGCAAAACGCGGCGCCGACATGGTCAAACAAGTTCTCACGTTTGCGAGAGGAATCGACGGAAAACGCGTAAAAATCCAGGTCAGGCACGTCATTAGCGAAGTGTTTCAGATTGCCAAAGAGACTTTTCCCAAATCCATGGACATGCGAAACGATGTCCCGCGCGAACTCTGGCAAATCCTCGGAGACACGACTCAGCTCCACCAGGTCATTCTGAATCTCGTGGTGAATGCACGTGATGCAATGCCTCAGGGGGGGGCGCTTATTGTCTCTGCTGAGAACACCATACTCGATGAGAATTTTGTGAGGCTGAATCCTGGTGCGAAAGAAGGTCCGCACATTGTTGTGAAAGTGGCTGACACCGGCATGGGAATTTCTCCCGCCGAACAGCATAAAATTTTTGAACCATTTTATACGACGAAAGATGTCGGAAAAGGCACGGGGCTGGGACTCTCAACAGCGCTTGGAATTGTAAAAAGCCATGGAGGATTTATCAAAGTTGAAAGCTCTCCCGGTAAGGGGTCGGTATTTATGGTGTTCCTGCCTGCTGCGTTAGAGGCGGAGCGGGCGGAAGTGAAAGAGAATGTCATTGACGCGCCGGAAGGGCAGGGAGAAACCATCCTCATTGTTGACGATGAAGAGAATGTTCGCGAAATCTCAAAGGCAACACTCGAGGAGCATGGCTACAGGGTTCTCACTGCGAAAGATGGAACGGAAGCCTTGACAATCTTCAAGCAAAACAATGGCACGATCAAGGTCGTCTTAACCGACATGATGATGCCGAAAATGGATGGAGCTGCCACGATCAAAGCACTGAAAACCATCGACCCCGAGGTCAAGATTATTGCGACAAGCGGCCTCACAGCCCTTACCGATCCAGGAAGTGAAGCTTCGATCAAAGAAGCCAAAGC
>JANOGR010000120.1:0-2460 GCA_031406095.1 Ignavibacteriales bacterium | reverse complement strand
CATGAGATGTACACGGTATTTTCTCAGCCTGCTATTTTTTTTCCTCTGCTTTCCGTCTCCCTCCCGCAGTCAGTGGATTTCCGACCCGGAGATTGACCGGCGCATCCAGCGCGGCATCGACTATATCTACAACATCGAACTGGAGAAGGCTGACAGCCAGTTCACGGAGGTCATCAAGCTGCGGCCCGATCATCCGGTGGGCTATTTTTTCCAGGCGATGGTGCATTGGTGGCGCATCCTGACGAATTTCGACGATGAATCGCACGACCAGCAGTTTTTCGATATGCTGAACGTTGTCATCGACATGGCTGAAAAGAGGCTCGATGAAAACTCGAAAGATGTGACGGCATTGTTCTTTAAGGGAGGTGCGGTGGGATTCCGGGGTCGATTGCGTGCGAACCGCGGGAACTGGCTTGGGGCGGCAAACGACGGTATCGTAGCTCTGCCTGTTGTTCGCAAAGCGTACGAGCTGGACCCGAACAACTACGACGTCTTGCTGGGGATCGGCATATATAACTACTATGCCGAAATCGTGCCCGACCGATATCCGATCGTGAAGCCCCTGATGATATTCTTTCCCAGCGGAGACAGGAAAAGAGGCCTCGAGCAACTCAGCCTCGCATCGAAGAACTCCAAATATGCCAAAGTGGAAGCCACATATTTCCTGATGCAAAATTACTTCAACTTCGAGAAAGATTACGGCAAGGCGCTCGAACTCGCGCGCCAGCTTCACGCGAAATACCCCCGCAACTCAGTGTTCCACAGGTATCTTGGACGTTGTCTCGTCAGCACGGGATTTTTGGCGGATGCAAATGCGCAGTTCGTGGAAATTGAAAGCCGTTTTCGGAAGAAACAGACCGGCTACGATGCGTACGACGGGCGCGAGGCGTACTATTACGTCGGAAAATTCGACTTTCTCTCAGGTCGTCTGGATAACGCCCTCGTGAAACTCGAGAAATGTGATTCGCTCTCGCGCAAGATCGACAAGGACGGCCCTTCCGGGTTCATGTCGCTGGGAAATCTCCTCATGGGGATGGCGTACGACTTGCAAAACAAGCGCGAGCATGCGTTGCAGCAGTATCGAAAGGTTCTCGCCATGAAGGAATACGAAAACTCACACGTGGACGCGAAACGTTATACGGAAAAACCATATAAAAGGAACTGATGACTCTTCAGATACTCCTCTTTGGTCTTGTTGCTGCGGCCGCCGAAATTCTGGGCGGCGCCATTGTCGTTTCAAGAAAGATGTGGCCCCGTCGCGTTCAAGAAACGTTTCTGGCGTTGGGCGCCGGATTTATTCTCGCGCTCGTATTTCTCAAGCTCATCCCCGCCAGCATGTCTGCCCTCGGAGAGACGGCCGCCATCTATGTGCTGCTGGGTTTTGCGGTCCTGCATTTTTTCGAGCATGTTATCGTCGGACATCTTCATTTCGGAGAAGAAACGCATCACGACGTTATGGTCTCAAAAACGGCGAGCATGTCTGCCTTCACGGGGTTTTTCATCCATGCGTTTTTTGACGGTCTTTCCATCTCCGTCGCCATGCAGTTCGATGCGTTTCTCGGCTTACTCGTCTTTTTGGCCGTTTTGCTCCACAAATTCCCCGAAGGACTTGCGATCGGTTCCATCATGTTGTCCGGCGGTCATTCGAGGCAAAGAGTCCTCATGTCGGCTGTGGGCATTGGGCTCGCCACCTTTCTGGGGGCTTGCACGGTTTTTCTTTTTTCAAGCGTTGACGCCAGGATTACAGGGATTGCCTTTGCTTTTTCCGCCGGGACCCTTGTGTACGTCGGGGCGAGCGACCTGATTCCTGAAATCAACAAATCGAAAGACAGGATTCCGCCGCTTGTGGTTTTTCTTGGGATGGTGCTGTTTTACTTCAGTGAAAAGCTGTTGGAAGGGTTGGTGCGATGAAGCGAGGTAGACTTCCGAAGTCTACATGGTAATTCGGTGCAGACTTCGGAAGTCTGCATTCGTCAAAAGCTCATCCCCAACGAAATACGATGGAGGGAGCCGATCTTTCCGTAGGAATTGAATGCGTAGTCAAGTTCGTACTCATCGAAGAGAAATCCGCCTCCCAGTGAAAATCCTGCCATCCCCGCGCTTGTGCCAAGCTTGAGTTCTTTCCGCTGCTCGTTGTTATAGCCAACCCGCAATCGCACCGATTCGCTCATGAGAAACTCGGCTCCGAATGAGAACGAGCTGAAGCGGTCGAAGAAGGATTCCTGCGACTCGTTGAGCTTGTGAAAATTGAGGTTCAGAAGAACCGGAAGGTGCTCGGGCCTTTTCGTGATCCCGATTTTCACGTCGAGAGGCAATGACTCCCGAACGCCGGCATAGGTCTTCAACTGTCTGCCAATATTCAGGATGCTTGCACCAAGAGTGATGTTTTCGGCGGGAATCTGATGCATCACACCGAGGTCAAACGCCAGCGCCGACGAGCTGTAGTCGGCAATGGAGGAA
>JANOGR010000216.1:0-2668 GCA_031406095.1 Ignavibacteriales bacterium | reverse complement strand
GAATTTGGGAGGGATTTTGTCTCTTCAGCTCTCGACACCCCCCCCGCAGCCCCGACGGAACCCTCTGATCGATCTGTGTTCGGAGCAAAGCCTTCCGTTCGATGATAGCCTCCTCCGAAAGAATAGCGGACCTGTGCGTCAGAGTTACCCCACGAAAGTCCAACGGTCGGAGCAGAGAAAGTTCCGATGCTTGCACTCACTTTTCCCCGAAGGCCGACCCGGGGCCCGTCATCCGGAGTTCCCAGATACCCGTCTTTCATCAGGTCAGTCGGGCTATCTCTCTCCATGGTCAATCCAGAAATTGGGCGAGGCGAAGCTCTGGGCTCATCCGGCGACAATTTCTCAGCGTTCGGCAAATCAATGGAAGCGACTCCTGTAATCACAAAATCCGGAAGGTCGATCTTGGGCAATGGCCTGTTGGATTGGTCCGCAACGGTTTTTTGTACAACATCAATTTTTCTTGATTCCGGCTGCTGCTTTTCCACACGTCCCGTTTTCTGTTGAGCCTGAACCGCTAGGCATGATACGCAAGCCAACAACACTGTCCATGCACTTCTTGATATCACGACCGCTCCAGTTTCTTCAACCGAATCTGCGCTTCTGAAACGGAATCCCGTTGTTCTTTATATCTCAGGACATTCTGATATGCCTTTTTGGCTTCGCGTACGTCATTCATTGCCTCGTAGGAGGCGCCCAACCCGAGGTACGACTTCGCCACCCACTTATCGTACGAGGAAAACAAGTAACGAACTCTCAGGTACGCCGTGACGGCTTCTTCCCATTGACTGTTTGCAGCCAGCGCCTCCGCCGTCAGGAATTGCGCCTCCGCGCCGTACTCATCCGTCCGGGAACTTGCAACCTTTTCTGCGAGACTCCGTGCAGCCGAAGCATTTTTCCCGGCCAGGTACATCCTTGCCAGGGCAACCCGGCCTTTGTCGGCTGCGAAGCTTGAGGGATGACGCATCACGAGCGATTCATACTGACGTTTTGCTTCCTCGTGGTTGTCGTTCTCGGAAAACAGAACTGCCTTCAAATAGGCCGCATCCGGAGCAACTTCAGCGTCCTTGAAATCTTTTTCAAATTTTCCCATGAGGTCGAACGCCCGGTCGTATTTCTTCAACCTCGAGTAAATCTGGATCGCTTTGAGCATTGATTCCGAAGCAATTCGCAGAGACGCTTTCTGAGCTCCTGCGGCCTGCTCGAAGGTAAGCGCCGCTCCTGTGAGTTCGTCCTGCGCTTCCAGGCTTTTGCCAAGCCCATAGAATGCGGCGGCGACGTTGGGCGAGGAGGGAAACTTCTCTGTGAATGATTTATACTCCTTCATCGCCTCGGGATATTTTTTTTCATCAAAGAGCAGTTCAGCCTTTTTCAAAAGAAGCTCTTCTCCGACGGACGAATTAGCGTTTTCCTTTGCATATTCATCGACCACCGAAACAGCCTGACTGGATTTTCCCTGTGCGACAAGGCAATGCTGGATGCCCGTTACTGCGTCCACCACATAGCTGCTCTTCGGAAACTGCTGGACGACTTCACGATAGGATTTTTCTGCGGCCTTGAACTGCTCCAGATTGTAATACGAATCCCCCATGCTGTAATGGGCTTTCGGAAGCAACTCGCTATTTGGGAAACCCGACACCAGTTTCTGAAACTCCTTGACTGCCTCCAGGTACTCTTTCTTCTGAAAATTGATCCACCCCAATGCATACTGGGCGTCGTCCGCCAGGTTGGATTTCGGAAACACACGGATCAACTCCGAGAATTGCTGGTAGGCTTCCGAGTTATTCCCCTGTTTCAACATGGCTTGTGCAAGCTGATAATGTGCGTAATCGACGGATTCGTTCGTCGGGTATGTCCGAATCACGGTTCGATAACTCGAAACCGCTTTTTTGTAGTCTTTCTGTGAAAAGTAGGCATCCGCAAGGCGAAGACGCGCATCGAAAGCCATTTTGCCCTTTGGAAATGAGGCAACCAGTTTTTCAAACGAATCGACTGCTTTGTCAAATTGGCCCATCTTGAAATGGGACCATCCCATTCCATACATAGCTTCTTCTTGTTTTTCTCCCGGTTCTTCAACGAGAGGCCAGTACGCCCCCAAAGCTTCCTTGTAGTTGCCGCGTTGGTATTCAGACTCAGCCAACCAGAACCGTGCCTTCGCTGCGTTGGGATGTTTTGGAAAGTCTCCGACAAACGACCGCAGGGCCGACACCGACGCTGAGTAATCTTTCATTTTATACAAACACCAGGCGGCCTGGTACCTGGCGTTCACTTTCACCTCGAACGATGCGTTCGGGTGAGCGGCGGCTTTCGAAAACCAACCGTGTGCATCCTTGAAGCTCGATTCAACGAGAAAACATTCGCCGAGCATCCATTCTGCCTCAGCAAAGACATCGCTGGCCGAATGCTCCCCCATTACCCGGAGAAAATAGTTCCTGGCTTCAGTCGTCTTTTTGCCTTCAAAAGAGATGAGGCCGGATTCATATAACGCATTGTCAGAAAACTCGCCTTGCGGTGAACGCTGAACGACATCTGCGAACGTCGTCAGAGCTCCACCGGTGTTCCCGGCCAGTTTCTCGGCCGTGCCTCTTCTGAACAACCCTGAATGAGCCAAAGCGTCCGCTCCGTCAACAAGCTTGTTGAATGTCGTGGCGGCTTTTTGGTACTCCTTCTG
>JANOGR010000061.1:0-5184 GCA_031406095.1 Ignavibacteriales bacterium | reverse complement strand
CTTCAAATTCCCTTAGTTTACCTTAAAGCCTGTGTTTCCTAATTCAGCAAGGACACTCCCGTTGCCGTCTGCCAGGACCGTCATAGCCCAAGAGTTCGATTGTTTCTTTTCTGCACAATAGCGTGCGAGCTGAGTCAGAATATTGATTTTTTCCGACCTGCGGCGGCGTTTCCAGCCTGCTTCATCCACGATAAGGACAGCCTTTGATGAATCAAAAGATCGAACGAAACCCTCGGTTTTCCAAGAGGCAACAATTTGATCCATTCCGCTCACGTTTTCAGGGAGGTGTTGAACGTTGATAATCCTGAAATAGTCGTAGATCACATATCCCAGCCCTACAAACACAATGGAGAAGAGGGTGATGAGAAGTGTTCTTTGGCGGCGTTCTTCTGCTTCGACTGATTTAAGTGATGTGGCCATTCCTGGTATTCTGTTCTTCGGGGGGACTTTTTGTAGCAATAGTAAAGATACAACGGATTGTTCAAAAAATCAAACCTTATGCAAGATATTTTTTCAGGAAATAGAATGACTCCCTCTTGTTTGTGCAACCGGGTTTTTGTCGTATCTTCCAGAAAGATGCTGAACGAACTTTCGATTACGGGGATCCACTCAAGTCTATGAATTATCGCAAGTTGGGGAGAACCGGACTGAGCGTTTCAGAGATTGGGTTTGGAGCCCTGGAGGTCGGCAGGGACTGGCCTCTTTGGCGGAGGGGGGAGCCCGATTCCATACGTCCGGCCGAGGCGGAGGGAATTCATATTATACACGAAGCAATTGACCTCGGGGTCAACTTTTTTGATACAGCTCCTGCCTACTTGCACAGTGAAGCCTTGCTCGGAAGAGCTTTAGAAGGTGCCAGAAGAGACAAAGTAATTCTTGCGACAAAATGTGGAGAATGGTTTGATGGAAACACATCGCAATACAATTATACTTACGATGAAACAGAGAAGTTCATAGAGCAGAGTCTCAGGCAACTTCGAACTGACAGGATAGATTTGCTGCAAATACACAGTGGAAATGTGGATGTTGTGAGACGAGGTGAAACCCTCGCTGCAATGAAAAAGGCTCAAACGTCTGGAAAAATCAGATTTTTAGGCATTTCTGTTGATGCGGAGGATGCAGCTTTGGCCGCAATCGAGGATGGCGGTTACGATTGCATTCAACTGAGCTATAATCTCCTGTCACGATCCGTGGAAAAAAGCGTGATTCCGAAGGCAGAAGAAAGAAATCTGGGGCTGATCGTTAAGGATGGCCTTGCAGCCGGCCGTCTCACAACGAAGTTTGCCTTGTTATCTGACGAAAAACAGAAAGCCCAAATCTCCAAAATTTCCGAGAGGACAGAGAGAGTCGGCTTAAACCTTGCAGAATATGCGATCCATTTTGTTCTCGGCAATAATGCGGTTTCGACGGTGATAATTGGAACAAAAAGCCCGGCGCATTTGAGAGAGAATATAAGGTCAGCTTCGGATTTGGAGTCGAGACAGCGTGTATCGGAAATGGAAACTTCTCAGTAGCATTCTTGGGGCATTGTTGAATTTTTCACTTGACAAAATGGTTTTAATCTCCAATCTTTGGAAGCCCTTCCACAAGAATCAATCCCTTGGCCACGATCTACGATATTGCGAAAGAAGCAAGAGTCGGCATAGGGACTGTCTCGCGTGTTTTCAACAACCATCCAAGCGTTTCTGATGATACCAAGAAGCGAGTCCTGCGGGTCGCAAACCGGCTAAAGTACCAGCCACACCCGTATGCAAGGGGACTGGCACGCAAGCGTACGAACTCCATCCTGGCTTTCATTCCCTTCTTTTCCACATTCTTTTTTGTCGAGGTTCTCCGGGGTGTTCAGGCCGGGCTCCATGACCTGGAGTTTGACCTTATTCTGTACGGAGTGAATCACCCGGATCACGTGGAAAACTCCCTCAAACGAAATGCGCTCCGGGGCCGGGGAGATGGCTTGCTCTTTTGTTCCATGAGAATTCCCGACGACTCCGAAAAAGAGTATCTTCCGGAAAATGTCCCGGTCGTTCTGATTGACACGGTCCACCCGAGTTTCGACTCGTTCTACATCGACAATAAGCAAGGAGCGGTGGCGGCGACGAGACATTTGATTTCGCTGGGACACAAGAACATCGGAATACTGCTGGCAAATCTTGAGAGCTATCCGGCGAGACAACGTCTCGAAGGTTTCCGCATGGCGATGAAAGAGTCAGGGCTTCCCGTCCGGGAGGAGTGGGTCCGGCGAAGTTCCTCGCCTTACCTCGATGGGTTCAATCGTGAAACCGGCTATTCCCTGATGAAGGAATTCCTGAGCAAGAAAAATCAGATGCCAACTGCGATTTTTGTTTCGAGCGATATTCAGGCGGCCGGCGCCTTGTCGGCGATTGAAGAAGCGGGGCTGAATTGTCCGGGGGATGTCGCGCTGGTCGGGTTTGATGATATCGAACTTGCCGGACATATGGGACTCAGCACCATGAGGCAGCCCATGTTCCAAATGGGTTCCATGGCGGCCGCGAGATTGGTGGAACGCATGAAGGACCCTTTGCTGAAGCCGAGGCAAACACTCTTTGTCCCAGAGTTGATCGTGCGCAAGTCGAGCGGGGTTACCAGCGCGTCGTCAGGTCCCCTGCTGAATAAGGATGCAGTACTCAAAACGTAAGCAAGTACGCCGATGAATACATCCATACTACTCGTACGGGCCAAAAGCTTCAAAGGTGTCGTTGCGATGATTTCGGTTTGGTTTACTTTGTTGACGGCAGCGTACGGCGGGACGACAGGCAAACTCACTGGTTTTGTCAAAGACAAGAAAACCGGTGAGGCACTGATCGGGGTCAACGTCCGGCTTGAAGGGACAACTCTTGGCGCATCGACAGACATTGAAGGTCGATATATCATCCTAAACATCCCACCCAATGAATACTCTATTGTCGCGAGCATCGTCGGCTACACTCAAACCAGGATCACTGGTGTGCAGGTCAAGATTGACCTGACCACAACGATTGATATTGAGCTTTCTGAGTCAGTGGTCATCGGTCAAGAGGTTATCGTCGTTGCAGAACGACCTCTTGTCCAGAGGGACTTGACTGCCAAGACGGCAATCGTGAGCGGGAAAGAAATATCAGATCTTCCTGTGACGGAAGTAGGAGCAGTGCTTTCTTTGCAAGCCGGTTTCGTGGCGGGAAGCTTGAGGGGAGGGCGCAGTGGCGAGGTGGCGTACTGGATCGACGGAGTTCCTCTCACTGACGGCTATAATGGAACGCAGGTTGTCGAGGTCAATAAGAGTTTAGTGCAGGAGCTGCAGCTTGTATCGGGTGCCTTCAACGCGGAATATGGGCAGGCGATGTCCGGGATTGTGAATATCGCTACCAGAGAAGGGGGGGCGAAGTATGTGGGTGGAGTAGGTCTTTATGGAGGCGACTATTTGGCCTCTGACAAGGGTCTTTTCCCCGGGTTGAAATTCAGCCCGACAAATATTCGTAATATCGAGGGAAACTTAAGCGGACCTCTCCTTGACGATGATTTGACTTTTTTTGTCAATGGCCGATACATTTATTTTGACGGCTACCTCAAGGGATTTCGAAGATTCAATCCCTGGAACATCGCATACACGGACAGCACAGGTGCTTATCATCTGAGCCGGGACTCGGACGGGCGAGGCGACAGCTCGGCCGTGTCGATGAACTGGAGCAGGCGTAATTACTGGCAAGGGAAACTGACGTGGCGAGTCTCGTCCGTCGCGAAACTCACCGCCAACTACATTTATGATTACAATGTTTCGAAAGCCTACAGTCGGGCTTATTTCTACAATCCGGATGGAATCGGCAATAACTATAACAACAGCAGGACTCTCATATTTCAGTTTACTCATACGCTGAGCTCCAGCACATTCTACACCATAGGCGGATCCTACTTTGAGAAAGAGCTGAAATATCTTCTTTATGATCTCTCCTACGATGCAAACGGCGTAGAGATCGTAGATCCAAATCGGCCCCGGTACGCTCATCCCAAGATCTTCATTACAAACGATTCTTACAGCTATCTGACAGGTGGAACTGACCTCTCGAGGTTCCAAAGATCAACAAATACGGGGCTGCTAAAGCTTGACCTGACAAGCCAAATGGACGCTACGAATCTCGTGAAAGCAGGGGTGGAGGTCCGGCTGAACGATGTTCGGTTTGAGAATATCCAGCTACAACCGATCACTTCTCAAAGTGATATTAATCTCGCCAGTGGAAACCCTTTTATTCAGACCCAAATTCTTGATGTGTCTTCAAGCTTTCATGACTATTATAGACGCCGTCCATCGGAGTTCTCAGCATACATCCAGGATAAGATGGAATTCAAGAACGTGATCGTCAACATCGGCATTCGCTTTGATTATTTTCGACCCGATGGTCGTGTCCTGAATGATGATACATCAAACGGGCGAAAAAACTATACCGTCGATGACCCGAATGTTTATAATCCTATCAAACCTTCAAACAGGTTTCACGATCTAAATGGCAACGGGGTACAAGATCCGGGTGAACCGAACAAAACTGTCGGAGAACGAAGAGCTTATTGGTACAAGAATGCAACGGATAAATCTTCGATTAGCCCCCGTCTCGGAGTTTCATTTCCAATTACAGACAGAGGCATTGTTCATTTTTCGTATGGCCATTTTCTCCAAATTCCGCGATACGAGCGTTTGTACGAAAATGCTGATTTCAAAATTGGCCAGGGAACAGGTAACCAGGGAGTGATCGGTAATTCGGACCTCGGACTGGAGCAAACGATCAGCGGAGAAATCGGTCTGCAACAACAGGTTTCCGATGATATCTCTTTTGACCTGACGGCCTATCTGCGTGACATCAGGAATCTGACTGGCACACGGTCGGAGGAAATAGTCGTGTTTGGCGGTGCTTCCAAATACAGCAAATACGTCAATAGCGATTTTGGTTTTGTGAAAGGCGTCGTCCTCACGGTGGATAAGCGTTTTTCTTCCGGCCTGGCTGCATCTGTAGACTATACATTTCAAGTGGCGCGAGGCAGTGCGTCGGATCCACAGGAGGCGCGCAACGCTGTAGCCGGTGGAGCGCTTCCCGAAGTGCAGCTGACATCATTGGGTTGGGACCAGAGACATACTTTGAACACCACGCTCAACTACACGGCGGCGGATTGGGGCGTCAGCGCCATTGGCCAGTACGG
>JANOGR010000356.1:0-3864 GCA_031406095.1 Ignavibacteriales bacterium | reverse complement strand
CCAGCAGACAGGCGTCCGGAAAACGTCCAAAGTTTAACCTCGTTTACGCATGGTCGTCACAAGGATCCTCAGGCAACGGGGTAAAATCCCGAAGTATTCTGTCTACCTTGACGGCAAGTATGAGTTCGACGTGAGCGATTCGACGAGAATCAAGTTTGGCATCAACGCGGGCAGGGAAATGAACTCCGAAATACTCGACAAGGCAAAAGAGGCGGAATTGTTCTACCAGGGTCAGAGAGTTGCGATCAACTATGTTTCCTACAGGCCCCGCAGTTCCCGCGAAGTGATGGTGAAGTTGAACCAGAAGGGGTTTCCTCTGGGCGTCGCTCAACGGGTTGTCCAGCATTTTGAATCGGTGAGTCTCGTCAACGACGGAGAGTTCGCCCGGATGTTTGTGCGGGACAAATTGAAAGCGAAGCACGTCGGGAGGGCTCTGTTGAAGCAGTTGTTATACGCAAAAGGCGTTTCACGCCAATTGATCGATGAAGTGCTCGGGGAATATGTGACGGAAGAGGACCAGCAAAGATCGGCTTCGGAACTTGCGGCAAAAAAGTTGAAACTGGCAGCCAGGAGCTTTTCAAAACTCGACCGGATGAAACAGCGCAAACGGCTGATTGATTTCTTGCTCCGCAGGGGTTTCTCCAGCGACATCGCAATCAAAACCGTGAAAGCCGTGCTCGCGGCATCCTGATATGGCATCCAGCTCAAACAGACCGTTTCTCAAGGTATCGTTCCTTCTGGGGATCATCATCGTCGGTTTCTGGCTCACCTCCTTCTTTCCGGATCTGGTTCTCACTCTGATTCTCTCCGCACTGGTTGCCTTCGTCCTCAGACCTGTGGTCAAATTCCTGGAATTTCGACTCGGTTTGAGGCGCAGTCTGTCAATCTTTGTGGTTTTCCTTCTTTCCGGAGGTTTACTGTATCAGATTGCCTCGGATGGGGTTCCGGTTCTCATCGACACCGTGCAGACCCTATATGACAATTTCCGGAAGTTTCCTTTCGAGGAGAAGCTCAACGATGCCGCAAAAGGACTTGCGACAAGCATCCCGTTCGTCGGCGCCGATGATATTTCCAAGACGGTTCACAATATCATCGACGGAGGGTTGAAATTCCTTGAGCGCAGTCTGAGCGGGGCCGTCGGGTTCATCGTGAACCTTGCCATCGTTCCTTTTGTGACGTATTTCATCCTCGCCGAAGGTGATTCTGCGCTGAAGAAGATCATTCAACGTGTGCCGAACAAATACTTCGAGATGACGCTGAATGTGCTCAACAAGATCCAAAAAGACCTGATCGGCTACATGCGCGGATGGATTCTCGATTCGATCATCATCGGCATTCTTAGTGTTGTCGGATACAAAATCATAGGGGTGGAAAACGCTATTCTCATCGGCGCCGTTGCGGGGGTGGCCAATCTTATTCCTTACCTCGGCCCCGTGGTAGGAGCCGTCCCGGCATTTCTCATTTCGTTGACCCAGTTTGGTGATTTTCGCCTTGTGCTCCCTATTGTGATCGTGACCGTGACCATACAGATGATCGACAACATCATTGTTCAGCCGTTGTGCTTCGCCAAAACCATAGACCTCCATCCGCTGACGGTCATCGTCGTCCTCCTCGTTGGCAACACAATGCTCGGCGTGGCGGGTATGCTCGTGGCCATCCCGATTTTCACGATCCTCAAGGCCTCCGCCGTTGAAACGTATTGGGGCCTCCGCAATTATCACATCACCGCATAGTTTTTTCCCATGAGCCGCGTCGTTTTCGACATCGAAACGCTCGGCCTTCCCCTCGAAAGCTTCGACGACACTCAGCGCGAGTATCTCTTGAAGTCCGCTCAGTCGGATGAGGAACGCCAGGAAGCGATTCAAAAATTCAGCTTGCACCCTGCGACGGCGCAAATTGCAGCCGTGGGCCTTTATAACCCCGACACAAACAAAGGCAAGATTCTCTTTCAAGCCGACCAGAAACTTGACTACTACTCTGCGGACGATTCCATTCACTTTGTTTCTTCCGGCGAGAAGGAGATACTGACGGAGTTCTGGAAGGACATCGCCTACTACAACCAGTTTGTGACATTCAACGGACGCGGGTTCGATTGCCCCTTCCTGATGTTCCGGTCCGCCGTTCTTCACGTACAACCCACACGCAACCTCCTGCCAAACCGGTACGAGCCGTCACTCCATTGCGATTTGCTTGAACAATTCACATTTTACGGAGCAATCAGGAAGTTCAACCTGGATTTCTATTGCAGGGTCTTTGGCGTGGACAGCCCCAAGGCTCAAGGGGTCAGCGGCAGCGATGTTGCCAGGTTGTTCGAAGAAAAAAAGTTTAAAGAAATCGCGGATTACTGCGTGCGGGATTTAAGGGCGACGGCCGATCTGTTTCGAGCCTGGGAAACATATTTAAAAGTCTGACACCTCGAATCATGCTGCTTTTCGTTGCTGTTTCTTCAAATTCATCTCTTCAAAATACTGCAAGACGTTTCCGATAAACTGACCGTATTCTGGAATCTCAATCCCTGAACCCCTCAGCGCTTGCAGGGTGTTTGAGTGGTCAAAAGTCCGCTGCGTCATGACGTAAGGCTCGAGTGCTTCCAGAAGCTGCAAGAGCCTGCCATTCCGCTTTTCACAGTCCTTCATGTCCTTGTAGTCTTTGAGTCCAAGAAATTTTATCGAGCCGCGAAGCCCGGAGTTCCTTGCAAAGAACCGGGCGGCTGCCCCGAACACACCGTATATGGTCGACGCTTTTCCCCCTGCCGTCAGATGATAGACGGTTTTCAAAGGTTTTCCGCCGAAGAGAATCTCACAAAGCGCATCACAGACAAAGTCGACCGGAACCACGTCGAGCGTCGCAGTCTCATCTCCCGGAAAGGTGTCGAGCAGTCCCCGCTGAATCATCTTGAACACCGGATACAAGACATTGAAAGCCGTCGTTCTCCCTGTGAGCGAATCACCCACAATGATGCTTGGCCGGAAAACGGTCACCGGCAAACTGGCTGACAGGCTTCTCACGTATTGATCCGCTTCGAACTTGGCCTTTTCGTACGTGTTGGAAAATGAATCAGGCTGGACTTGTTCGTCCTCGAGGATGATTCCACTTCGGTTTCCAGAAACATAGGCAGTGCTGACATACGCAAACCGTTCCAGCCGGCCTGACTGATGAGCTTTGAAAGCCAGTCGGGCTACTTCTTTCGTCCCCTGGACGTTCACTCTGCGCACATCTTCGAGCGGGAGGTCAAACCGCACCGACGCCGCACTGTGAATAACGTGCGTGATGCGGGCGGCGAATTCGTTGTATGAGCTTTCCGAAAGGCCCAGGTTTTCCTCGGTGATGTCGCCCCGAACGACCTGGACTCGATTGAGTGTGTCGGTTCCATCGCTCGGAGAAACCTTTTCCATGATCTCCTTCAGCCTTTCAATTCCCTCGGGGAGAGATTCGCAACGAACGAGTGCCACAATCTCGGCGGTTTCATCGTTGTGGAGTATTCCCCGAATCAGATTCGCACCAACCAAGCCTGTGGCACCAGTTAAGAAAATCGTCTTTTTCATTTGCTCCTCCTTTTGTTTCTACCTTATGTTACTCATCCTGAGCCAGGCGGTTGTCATGGAATTGTCATGGAACGGTAAAACTTGATGCAAGGAGGGTGCGCGCGGCTTAACTCAAGAAGATTGCCTGGTGCAGGAGAAATATGGTTTGCTTATCTCTTCATGGATACGATGTTCGGTTTTACAGCCAAGCAAAGGCCGAGTTGGTTTCCACCAGGACTCCATGCTTTGAGAATATAGTGTCCAAGTTCCATCAGGAATTGCATGTATGATCGGAATACCTGAACATCGTGTTTTTCAAATTCGTGCAGGAGAAGGTGAT
>JANOGR010000326.1:0-2466 GCA_031406095.1 Ignavibacteriales bacterium | reverse complement strand
GAGTACAAAATGGAGCCTATTTGCTGTAATTCCGGTTATTATCACCCCGAAAAGGCTGTTTTAAATTACCCCCCGCTGCATGGCTTCCACGGCATTGGGGATGCTGCCGTGGGCCGTCAGGATGATAACCGGAAGGCCTGGATGAATCCGGAGCAGTTCCTCCGTCACGTCTAATCCGTCTTCGCTACCCAGCCGGAGGTCGGTAATGGCGAGATCGAACCGGTCTTTCTTGGCTGAGGCGATGGCTTCACGCCCGGTGGTGCAGCCTGTCACGGCAAATCCCATGGCGGTCAACCGCATCTTCACAAGATGTAACAGTCCCTCTTCATCGTCGACTACGAGAATATGCTCTTTTTCCATGAAGCTCCTTTTACGGTGTCGTCGGTTCCGGCACAGTCGGAGGCGGTGCAATCATCGAGGGGGGACGGATAGGACGAACCTTATCCCGCATTTCCTGGTCGATGCGCTTCAATGCCTCCAATTGGCTTGTCAATTCCTCTATTTTCCTATCTCGATCCGTGAGTTGCTTCTGTAGGGACAGCACGATGCCTATATCGGTAGAACCTCTTGCGCTGTCTTTTTTGCCGTTTAAGGCCTCCATCTTCCGTTCGCGCTCAGCTAAATCCTGCTGGAGGCTTTCCAGGGATTGGAAGTCAGCATCCTTCATGGCCCGCAATTGCTGAATGGTCAGCTCTCTATCAAGCAAGTCTCGCACCAGCCGATCTGAGGCCTGAGCCAGGATCGCCTGACTTTCCGAAAAGGCCGGGCCCGCCACGACCGATTGGAACCAGGATTGCTCAACGGGAGCGGCGTGATGCTCGAGCAGCTGTATCCAAAGTCTGCTGGAGGCGGCCAGCTGGCTCTTGGGCGCGGCGGCGATTACTTTCTCGAAGTATTTCGAGGCGTTGTCTCGACTTTCGTAGAGCCCCAGCAAGGCGCGTGTAAAGTAGACATGATCGCAGGAATTGCGCTCGGCACATTTCAAAGCGAGCGCCTCCTGTTTTTTCGCCAACATATGGAGGGATTTTGCCTCTCCCTTATCCACTATGAAATAGGGCTGCGCAAATTGCGGGGCTGCCGACCACGCCGCGCATCCAGCGAGGAATAGACAGGACAAGACTCCCGAAGTAACGCCTCGGTGGACAGCCTTCATGCCGTTTCTTCTGATTTCGTGAGACGTAGAATAAATCGTACAGTCGTTCCCTTCTTGGCTTCGCTTTCGATCCAAATCCGTCCTCCGTGTGCTTCGACCACTTTTTTTGCCAGGGCCAAGCCCAGGCCACTCCCTGGAGTCGCATGTTTGGCCTTCGTGCGTCCTTGATAGAAGCGTTCGAAAATATAGGGCAGGTCTTCGGCCTGAATGCCGGGTCCTCCATCGCTCACACTCACCTCGAGGACTCCCGCTTTCGGGTCCGGTTTCATCAGTACCTTTACAATGCCTCCTTCCGAGCTGAATTTCAAGGCGTTTGAGAGCAAATTGTCGAGCACTTGTTCAATTCGAAGCGCATCCGCCTTGACCCACACACGTTGTGCAGGCGCTTCCAGCAACAGCTGCACATGCTTGGCATCGGCAAGGAGTTGGACTTTGTTGATCGACATATCTGTGACGCGCTTGAGGTCCGTGGGGATGATTCGATACTCCATCATCCCGGCGTCCATCTTGGAGAGATCCAGAATGGTGGAAATGAGGGTGATGAGTCGGCGACTGCTGTCTGCCATGATGCGCAAGGTTGTGCGTTGTTCTTGCGACAAGGGGCCGGGGATTTCATCCAACAGCAAATGGGTACCTTCTTGGATCGAGGCCATGGGCGTGCGTAATTCATGGGAGACATGGGCGAGAAACTCCCCCTTCATATCGTCCAGCTCTTGCAGTTTTGTACCCATCGAATTTACGGCGTCGACGAGGTCCCGCAACTCGCTGGGGGCTCGAATATTCAGCGGCGTGCGAAAATTGCCCTGCCCAATCTGTTTGATATGGCTCTGCAACTTGCGAAGCGGGCGCAGGACCGTGTAGCTGGCAAAGCCGGCGAGCGCAACACCAAATACGAGCGCAAGCAGAACCAGCTGCTCAGTCACCGCTTCGGCTTGCGCCGAACTTTCCCGAGACCGGCTCACGCCGACACTGATGCCCGTCTCGTGAAGATTGATAAACTGTTGAAGTTTAGCGCTTATGCGGTCCATCAAGGCGTCCCGCCGACTTTCATAGTCCGCAGACGTGGGCGCTGGAGACGACCGGCCTTTCTCTAATTCTGTGTAGAGAACCGTGAGCCGTTCTTGCTGCAGATGCTTGGTATCCTCGAGTAGTTGAATGCCTTGGGGAGTGAGTTCCTGAGTTTCCAGGGTCTGGAGTCCGCGATGGAATTCGTCGACCTCTTCGTCGAAATGTTGTAAAAACGTAGCATCGCGCACGGCCAGATACTTCTTTTCGCTATTGAGTTGGGCATAGAGCACGGTGAGCAGACGTTT
>JANOGR010000295.1:0-13446 GCA_031406095.1 Ignavibacteriales bacterium | reverse complement strand
GGCTTAGCTTCTTGTCCATTAAACGGGGTGAAATCCATCAATTTGTTTGGCCCGTAAGTGGTGTCAGGAGTTTCCTCCTGACACAGACAGGGTTTCGGTCAGGACGAAAGTCCTGACCGCACCAAAGAAAGACACCACCGAATCGCTTTGCGTCTTGACAATGGCCAGCACTTTCTCTACCTTGACACCCCGCAGAATTCACGTAATCAAAATCAACACCCAAATAAACTGGAGGTTCACATGAGGACAATTCTTATACTTGCGGTAGCATCTTTGCTGCTGGCTGCTTGCGGCTCGCAACAGCCGGACATGGCAGCGCTCAAGAAAACAATTGAAGAATACAACGCCGCTTCCATCGATGCAATGAAGAGCGGAAATTCAGACAAAATTCTCGCCTACTATACAGAAGATGCTATGCAAATGGCGCCGAACATGGCGATGGTCAAGGGAAAAGCCGCCATCAAGGATTTTCAAGCTCAGATGTCCAAGATGATGAAGATTAACGACGCCAAGTTCACTTCAGTGGATATCGATGCCGGCGGAAAGGTCGCTTATGAAGTAGGCACCTATGAGATGACAATAACGATGGGCAATGCGCCGTCAATGAACGACAAAGGGAAGTACATCGCGATTTGGAAACATCAGGAGGACGGTAGCTGGAAGGTGAGTGCCGAGACATGGAACTCAGATATGCCGGTGCCATCCATGGAGAAACCAAAAGAGACAAAGAAATCAGTAGCAAAGAAGCCGGCCGCAAAGTCAACAACGAAATCGGCAGCAAAGAAAGCGCCTGCAAAAAAGGCGACCACAAAGAAGTAAATAGATTGTTTCGACAGAGCTCCCCGCTTGCTTAACTGCGAGCGGGGATTTTTTTTGACCGATGAGCATGAATAAATGACGATTTCGCGTCATCCTGTCAATCCTTCCGTTCATCTTCGCTTCATGCTGATCCATCTGGCGGCCAGACAGCATCCACCTTGCCTTTCCCTGCTCATTTCGCTATTATACATCCACAACCTCATGAAATATGAGAAGTACACGGACATCCTCGCGCAAACAGCAGCACGTCGAAATCACGCTCTCAAAGGATGTCTCCTTCCGCACAAAAACGACGGGGTTTGAACGGTTCGAGTTCACCCACAACGCCCTCCCCGAACTCAATTTCTCTGAAATCGACACCGGCGTAAGCTTTCTGGGAAAGAAGCTTTCCTTCCCGCTCATTATCTCGAGTATGACGGGCGGCTATGCAGATGCCCAACGGATTAACCGGCGTCTCGCTGAGGTATGCGCACAAAAACGGCTAGCTATGGGAGTGGGAAGCCAAAGGCAGGCGATGGAGGATTCCACCTATCACCGCTCATTTAGCATCGTGAGGGAAGTAGCGGGGGACATTCCCGTGTTCGGCAATATCGGAGCGGCTGAAGTCGCCAGGCTTACCGATGCCAGCAAAGTTCAGAAGCTTGCGGAACTTATACGTGCCGATGCGTTTTCCGTTCATTTGAACCCGCTCCAGGAATTCCTTCAGCCCGAAGGCGATACGAATTTTCGCGGCGTGCTCAAAGGCATCGAATTACTCGTGAAAAACCTGAGCATCCCCGTAATTGTCAAGGAGATCGGCGCTGGAATTTCCGTGGAAGTCGCAAAAAGACTTCTCGATGCGGGCGTCCGGATTATTGATGTTGCCGGCGCAGGCGGAACGAGCTGGGCGGGAGTGGAAATTATTCGAAGGGAAAAAAAAAGCGACAAGCGGAATAATGGAAAGAGGAACAGTGGAAAAGAGGCTAGTTCGTTTGCGAGCCAGTTTTGGGATTGGGGGATTCCGACGGCGGAAGCGCTCAAGCAAGTGTCGAGTTTAAGAGCGCAGACGCCCAACCTGACAATCATCTCGTCTGGCGGAATCTCCAGCGGGCTCGATGTGGCAAAATCGATTGCGCTCGGGGCGAATCTGGCCGGCGCGGCGCGTCCCATGCTCAAAGCGCTTGAGTTTGGAGGGGTCAAGGGACTCTCGAATCAAATTGAATCGTGGGAAATGGAAGTCAAAGGTGCCATGTTTCTCACCGGTTCAAAAACCATAGCCGATTTACAGAAGCAACAACTCACACTCAAATCGTAACGGAGGCCTTTGGATTTCAGCAAGCGGTACCTCGAATACAAGTCTCAGATTGACGATTATCTCGGTCGATTCATCAACGAATCGAAGCCCGACACTCTTTATAAACCGGTGAGGTACGTTCTGGCGGGTGGAGGAAAACGAATTCGCCCACTGCTGGTGATGCTTTCGTGCGAGGCGGTCGGCGGGTCGGCGAAAGAGTCGCTTCACGCGGGGGCCGCAATGGAAATCCTGCACAATTTTACACTCGTGCACGACGACATCATGGACAACGCGGAGGCGCGGCGCGGGCGCTCAACGGTCCATACGCGGTGGGATACGAATGTAGCCATTCTCTCTGGAGATGCATTGCTCGCACTCGCGTATCGTGCTCTCTTGAGGACCAACTCGCCGAGGATTCAGGAAATAAGCAAGGTCTTTACAGAAGGCGTGGTCATCGTGTGCGAGGGACAGGCATACGACAAGGAATTCGAGTCCCGAAAGCGCGTTCGTGTCGAGGACTATCTTCTTATGATCCAAAAGAAAACCGCAGCCATGGTATCCGTGTCGACGCAAATCGGCGGGCTCATCGGTAATGCAAAGGAAGGCGAACTTGCCGCCCTGAAGAACTACGGGGAGATGGTAGGCCGCGCTTTTCAGATCCAGGACGACTTGCTGGATGTGGTCGCCGACGAAAAGAAATTCGGAAAAACCATCGGCGGTGATCTGGTCGAAGGAAAAAAGACATTCCTCCTGCTTGAGGCTCTCAAGAGAGCGAAGGGGAAGGATAAGGCGAAGTTGCTGGGCTTGATGAGAAATGGGGGGATTGCCCGGAAAGACATCGGCCAGTTTCGAAGAATCTACGAACAAACCGGCGCCATCAACGCTGCGCGCAAACAGGTGGAACATGATATTCGCAGCGCCAGGGAACAGCTCATCCAGATGCGGGATTCGGACGGACGATCCATGCTTGGGTGGCTTGCCGAAATGCTCATGCACAGGACTTTCTAGGCGCTCGAGGGAATGGTCGAACGCGAAGTTACTATCATGAACAAAATGGGCCTCCACACGCGTCCCGCCGCCTCCATCGTAAAACTTGCTGCAAAGTTCAAGTCAGAATTCACCATCGAACGCGACGGCTTGGAGATCAACGGGAAAAGCATCATCGGTGTCATGACCCTGGCAGCGGAGCAAGGAGCGAAGATGCATCTACGGTTTTCCGGCGTGGACGAAGAAGAAGCGGCGAAGGCGATGATCGACCTGTTCGGCCGGGGGTTTGATGAGGAAATGTGAAGAACAGCAACAACTGGCTCAAAAGTACCATCTCAAGTTGACTGTCTCTAGAAGTCGTTGAAACGACTATACCACTAAACTATGTTCCGTTATAACCCACGACTTAAGTCGTGGGTTATTAACACCAAGTTCAAATATGAACCGTTTTAACGGTTTCCACAACGCGGAGCGGTCAACTTGAATACCATGATAAACTGACCTGATGCCCGAACGACTCGAAATACTCCTCAAAGGGATTCCAGCCTCGCCCGGAATAGCCATCGGCCCTGTGTACTTGTTCAGCAAACACAAAACGCTTGTCCAGGAGCGTGAACTGGCAGCGGATGAAATCGAGAAGGAAATCGTCCGTCTCGAACAATCCATCGCCCGGTCGAAAAAAGAGCTGACAAAGATTTTTGAATTTGCACAGAAAAAGCTGGGGGATAATCAGGCCAAGATTCTCGAAGCTCAGCTGCTCATTCTGGAAGACGCCATTCTTTTTGAGACGGTGTATAAACGGGTACGGAAAGAGAAAAAAAATTCGGAAGCCGTGGTGCAGGATGAGATGGGAAAATACCACAGGTTGATGGCTGCTTCCAAGGATGAATACACGCGTGAAAGGGCCAACGACCTCGAAGACGTGCAGAACCGCATTCTGAGAAACCTGCAGGACCAACGCCTCGTCTCCAAGATTGAAGGAGCGAACATTGTGGTTGCGCAAAGCCTCGGCGCTGCCGACACGCTTATTCTCAGCCGCAACGAAGTCCTCGCTTACGCCACGGAAATCGGCGGAGCAACTTCCCACAGTGTTCTGCTTGCGCGTGCGATGAAAATTCCGTCGGTCGTCGGGTTGCCTCATGTCACGCTCAAGGCGCATGAAGGCGACAGGATGATTCTCGACGGTTACAGCGGTGTCGTCATCATCAATCCTTCGGCGAAGAGCGTTCGGAAATACGAAGCGAAGCGCGAACAGTACGAAAAGTTCGAGGAAAAACTCGCCGTGCTGCGGGACCTGCCGGCAGAAACGCTCGACGGCCACAGAGTGCAGCTCGCGGCGAATGTGGAGCTTTCAGAAGAAATTGAATTTGTCAAGATGCAGGGGGCGGATGGAATCGGCCTGTACCGATCCGAGGTTTTGCTGCTGGGAAAGGAAGTCTTCCCCTCGGAGCAAGAACAGTTCAAGCACTATAAGATGTTTGCTGAAGCCCTCCATCCCAAGCAGGTGATCATACGGACGTTTGACATCGGCGGCGACAAGCTGATGATGCAATCCGTTTCCGAGAAAAATCCCTTCCTGGGATGGCGGGGCATCCGGGTGATGCTCGATAAACAGGACCTCTTTATGGATCAGTTACGAGCAATTCTTCGCGCCAGCGAGGGGAAAAATGTGGGCGTCATGTTTCCCATGATCTCGAGCATCCAGGAAGTCCGCAGCGCGAAAGCGCTCCTCGCCGAAGCGAAACAACAGCTCCGCAAGAAGGACATTCCTTTTGATGAAGAGATAAAAATCGGAATCATGGTGGAGGTCCCCGCCGCCGCCGTGATTGCCGAAGACCTCGCAGAAGAAGTGGATTTTCTGAGCATCGGGACAAATGATCTGATTCAATACTTGCTCGCGGTGGACCGCGGCAACGAAATCGTCTCAGCGCTGTATCAGGAGTTCCATCCGGCCGTGGTCAGATTCCTGAGAAGAATCATCGAACGCGGGAAGAAGGGGAAGGTGTGGGTTGGAATGTGTGGCGAGATGGCGGGCGACCCGCTTGCGACCATGCTCCTGCTGGGCCTGGGGCTGGATGAATTCAGCGTTGTGCCGACCGTACTACCGGAGATCAAAAAAATCATCCGTTCGGTTCACTTCACGGAGGCAAAACATATAGCAGAGAAAGTGCTCACCCTGCAAACGGAGGACGAAATCAAATCCTATTTGCAGCGCATCATGAAAGAAAAATTTCCCGAAATCCCAACAGGTTAGCGGAGAATCCCATGACGATCGATGACATCAGAAAAGCAGACCCATCAGGCATGTATGCGTGGATCCGTGATTTCCATAAACAAGTCGAGGAAGGAGCGCGGATTGGTAAAACCGCTCCGGTCAAGCTGAACGTCCGCGGAATCAAGAATATCGTGCTCACAGGCCTCGGCGGATCGGCCATAGGAGGCGATCTTCTCCGGTCGTATCTCGCCGACGAGCTTTCCGTTCCCTTCTTTATTAACCGCCACTATTATCTTCCGGATTTCGTGGGCAAAGAAAGTCTTGTCGTTGTTTCCAGCTACTCCGGAAACACGGAAGAGACGATCGATGCTCACAAAGATGCAACGAAGCGAAAAGCGAGAGTGTTGTGTATCAGCACCGGAGGCGAAACGGCTGCTCTCGCGAAGAAATTCAAACAGCCATGGGTGCAAATCCCACCCGGCTACTCGCCACGCGCCGCCCTCGGCTACTCGTTTTTTCCTTTGCTGATGATTCTTGCCAGGCTCGGACTTGTGAAATCGAAAGACAAAGACATCAAAGAAACCGTCAGCATCCTGCAGTCGAAGGCTGCGGTGCTTTCAAACCCGCAATCGCCCGAAAACACAGCGTTGCGGCTTGCGGAGCAGCTCAAAGGCCGGTTGCCCATCGTGTACTCATCCGCTGACCACCTGGACGCCGTGAACCTGCGATGGCGCGGACAAATCGCCGAGAACGCCAAGCAGCTGGGTTTCGGACATGTGCTTCCCGAGATGAATCATAACGAGTTGGTCGGCTGGAAGGTGTTGACAGATCTGATGAAACAGATGCATGTGATCTTCTTGAAGGACAGCGGAAGCCACAAGCGCGTTGCTGTGCGCGAAAGTATTACGAAACAGGTTGTTTCCAAGTATACTCCAAACACGAGCGAGGTGTGGAGTGAAGGCAAGTCGCTCCTGGCGCGAATGTTTTCCTTGATTCACGTCGGCGATTGGGTTAGTTTTTATCTGGCAATCCTTAACAACGAAGATCCGACTCCTGTAAAAGTGATCGACTTCTTAAAAGGAGAGTTGGCGAAAGTGAAATAGTTCTTCAGTTTCACGATTAGGAGTAGATGCGTGCGTAAGGTTGTTTTCATATGGCTTCTCCTCGTTTGCGAAACCGCGTCGGCTCAATTCTATTACTTCGGCCGCAATAAAGTCCAGTACACGGAATTCGAATGGCAAGTCCTGCGAACGGACCATTTCGACATCTATTACTATCCCGAGATGAAGGATCTTGCGGAGCGGGGAGCTGCATTCGCTGAAGAGGGATACAAGAAGCTTGAGCAAAAGTTCAACCACAACATCAATCACCGCATCCCGCTCATTTTCTACAGTTCGCACCTGCATTTTCAGCAAACCAATACCACGCCAGGATTTATCCCCGAAGGCGTAGGCGGGTTCTTCGAGTTTCTCAAGGGCCGGGTGGTCATCCCGTCGGACGGGTCCACCGAAAGGTTTGGTCATGTGATCCGCCATGAGCTCGTGCATGTATTCATGCACAGTAAATTGAATCGTGTGATGCTGGACCACCGCTTGCCGAATGACCGGTTTCCCCCGCTCTGGTTTACCGAGGGACTGGCCGAGTACTGGTCGACCGAGTGGGACACGCAGGCGGAAATGGTCCTGCGAGACGCGGTCATCAACAACTACGTCGTTGCGCTCAGCGACATGGAGCGGATCTTCGGGTCTTTCCTCATGTACAAGGAAGGACAGAACATATGTCAGTTCATTACCGAACGCTACGGCGATGAGAAGCTGTTGCTGATGATGGAGAACTTCTGGAAATCGGCTAGCTTCAACGATCTGATGAAAGCAACCATCGGAAAAACGTACAAGGAATTCGATGAGGAATGGCTGTATCACCTCAAAAAGAGATACTATCCCGCGGTGACAAAGGAAGACCTGCCGAGCTCGGTGACAAAAAGCCTTGTCGATGTGGGTTTCAACGGGAAACCTGTATTTTTTGCTCATGACGGAAAACGGGAGTTGTATTTCATCGGTAACCATACGGGATATACCAGTGTGTACCGGCTGGACCTCGACAAAGAGAAATCCCAACCGGAAATCGTGATTGAGGGAGAGCGTACGGACGAGTTCGAGGCGTTTCACCTGTTCCAGAGTAAACTGGATGTCTCGAAAGACGGCACGCTTGCCTTCATTACGAAGAGTGGGGAAAACGATGCCCTCCATTTATACGATGTGAAGAAATTGGAAAAGGTGGAGACCATCAGGTTCAAAAACCTTGTGGTTCTCGGTTCGCCGTCGTGGTCGCCCGATGGAAAGCGGATTGTGTTTTCATCGATCGATAAAGGAGGGAACAACGACCTCTATCTCTACGATATCCAGGATCGCTCACTGCTGAAGCTGACCGACGACTTTTACGATGACCGTGATCCTTCATGGCGTCCGACCGGAGACGTGATTGCTTTCAGCTCTGACCGCACGCCGTTCGGTGCACAGGGTAAATACAACCTCTTCACATATGACCTCTCGACCGGAGGGATCAGCTTTGTGACGCACAGCGACGACAACTATTACGCCCCCAGTTGGTCAAGGGATGGCAGGTGGCTGGCTTTTACATCCGACGCCGGGGGTTCGCAGAACATCTGGATGATGGACGTCTCCGTTACCGACGCGCAGGCACGCACGATGAAGCGCATCACCAATTTTGTGACGGGGGCGTATGACCCGTCCTGGGGTGATTCGGATGAACTCGTGTGCACTGCTTTTGAGAATTTCAGCTTTCAGATTCGAAGAGTCCCGGGGGTTTCGATGAAATACGATTCCTCTGCGACGGTGAAATCGTTCGATTTTTCAAACGTCGGCCCGGTATGGCAGGGTCGCAAACTGGAGGGAACTTCGGTCGTCGGGCAATACAAATACGCCGGAGATTACACCTTGGACATCGCCCAGAGCCAGGTCTCGACGGACCCGATCTTCGGAACGTCCGGAGGAGCGGCGCTTGCGATGAGCGACATCCTGGGGAACGACCAATACGAATTCCTTATTTTCAACACAGCTCAGGCGACTTCTGAATTGCTCGAAAGCTTTAACTTCGCGATTTCCAGAATTTCTCTGAACAAGCGTGCCAACTACTCGTATGGCGTGTTCAGGTTTTCGGGAAACCGTTACGACCTCACGGACCCCGACCTCTTCTATTTTGAGCGCTCCTTCGGCGGTTATTTCGTCCTGAGTTATCCGCTCTCGAAATTCCGGCGCATCGAAACAGGCATCACGGTGAGCAATTCCGAAAAAGATGTCTTTACCGGCCTGCTGCCGCGTAAGGCGCTTCTCGTTTCCAACTCTTTTTCCTTCGTGTGGGATAATTCGCTTTGGGGGCCGAGCGGTCCCATCGACGGAAACCGCATGAAACTTACGCTCGCCTACACCGCCGATGTGCAATACTCAAACGTCAGCTATTACACGTTGATCGCGGATTACCGGCA
The DNA here is from genome assembly GCA_031406095.1 of Ignavibacteriales bacterium. GTDB lineage: Bacteria > Bacteroidota > Ignavibacteria > UBA10030 > UBA10030 > JANOGR01. The sequence continues at coordinate 4,647 of JANOGR010000295.1, read as the reverse complement.
TTACGTCCGGCTCTCCATGCGCAGCGCATTGGCAACGAGGGCGAACATCTGGTACAATGAAGGCAAAGAAGCGCGGCGGTTCTTCATGGGCGGAAGCTGGGATCTTCGTGGCTGGCCCCGCTGGTCCATCCGCGGAAAAAAACTCTGGCTTGTGAGCAGCGAGTTGCGTTTTCCGTTTATCGACCAGCTTGGAGTCCGTTTTCCGTTCGGCGGTATCGCGTTCGGCTCGATTCGCGGCGCGTTGTTTGCAGATGCGGGGGGAGCGTGGGATGACGTCTACACGGATACGAAGGGGAGCATTGGCGCGGGTGTCAGACTCAACCTGGCCGGCGCGCTGGTCCTGCGCTATGACATCGGAAAAAGAATTGAAGGGAACATGAGCAGTCTGCAACAAGGACTTTTTTACCAGTTTTTCTTCGGATGGGATTTCTAGGAAACGAATGAAGAGAACGCCCTTACAATTTGTTTTGTTTATTCTGATTTCTTCAGGATGCGCCGGCTTGAGAATCGACCAGCCGATCCGCTCGTCCGCCCAGGATTGGGTCACCTTGGGAGGCTCCCCGTCGAGGTCGAATCAAACTGTCGGCACGCTGGTTCCTCCGTTGGAGGAACAATGGCAGTACAATACTGTGGGTGGAGTCAGCGCATCCCCGCTCGTGAAAGATAGTATCGTTGTGGTCGGTACGTTGAGCGGCGAATTGCAGGTTGTGAATTTCAAAAACGGGAAGCGTCTCGGATACCTGACTCTGGAGGGGCCTGTCGTCGGTACCCCCGTTTGGGACAAGACCTCTTTGATTGTTCCTCTTTCAACCAAGAATGAATCACTGTTTTCGATCGATCTCAATAGTTCTTTTCGTCCCTGGAAGGTTGTTCTCGGTCCCATAGAATCATCGCCCTTGCTTTATGAGGATCACATTTTTGTAACGACTCTCGAAGGACAAGTATTCTGCCTCAACAAAAAGGACGGCTCGGAGGTCTGGAAATTCAAGACGGATATCGATGAATTCCGAAAGCCGATACGCTCGTCGCCGGCCAGCGACGGAAAAAACATTGTGTTTGGATGCGATGACGGATACGTGTATGCTGTCGACCGGAACGAAGGAGGTTTGCGCTGGAAATACAAGACACGAGCAAGTGTTTTCGCCACTCCGATTCTGCTGAAAGATCGCGTGGTGGTCGGCTCGCTCGACGGATACGTGTATTGCCTGGAAGTTGAAACCGGTAAGCTCGTATGGCGGTTTGAATCAGGTTCAAAGATCTACGCATCTGCATCGACGAACGGCCGCCTCGTATTTGTCGGGGCAGCGGATGGCAGGCTTTATGCGCTGAATGCCGACAACGGAACTCCTCTCTGGACGTTCGCGACAAAAAGCGTCATAAACAGCGCGCCGTTATTGTCCGGCGAGGTTCTCTACGTCGGTTCATTGGACCGAACGCTGTACGCCCTCCAGTCAGCAACCGGACAGCCTGTTTGGCAGTACTCCGCACCGGGTCGAATACGAATTTCACCTGTGCTGTGGGGAAAAACCCTGCTTGTGACCTCTGAGGACAAATACATTATTGCGCTGGCACCACGTTGATACGTCGTCTCATCATACTCATCAGCTGTGCAGGGCGTCTCGTAGGGCAGGAATCTTCAATCGAAAAGGGCTGGGTGGTCGTCGAAACGGTTCCGCGCGGAGCCGACGTGTATATCGATTCGCAGTTTTGTGGCAAAACCCCGATCGAACGCTTCACGCTCGCGGCAGGAAAACATGTTGTCTGTGCTTTTGTTCCCTCCCTCGCGAGTTGGAACGGTTTCTCGAAAACGGATACGATCACGATCGTCGCAAACCAGGAAACGAAATTGAAATGGGAGCTGGGTGCGTTGGTTGTCATCAACAGCATCCCGTCCGGGTCATCCATCCAGTTTGACGGCCGACCCTTGGGCGTCACGCCGTTTGTCCTGAGAACGTCGGAAGCGTTGAAAGGGGAAATGCTTGTTCAGAAAGAAGGGTTTCAGGCTGCTCGCCTGGAAATCGATGACACTCGCTCCCTGCATGTTGTTCTTCTCAAACCTTTGAACGGACAAAACGAAAATCTGAGCCCCGATGTATTGGGTCCGATCACGAACGGCGAAACATCCGGCCAGTGGATTCACTATGTCGCCGGAGCAACCATGATCGCCTCCGGATTTTTTGCCGCGTACTTCAAGGAACAAGCAAACACAAACTTCAGAGAGTATCAGAGCTCGCAAGACCCCGCCCGCCTTGATGCAACAGGGAAGTTTGACAGACTTTCCGGTTTCTCCTTTACTCTCATGCAATTCAGCTTTGGAGTTCTTGCATATAAACTTCTTCTTGAATGAATCCGCATGGATTATTCCCTTGCATTTCAGCATCTCGGGAGATATATTAAACGCCCAACAAGAAGGAAGTGCAGTACCGACCTCGGAACCACCATTCCACATGTAACCTCGCAACATTCCCATGTCTGATGAAATAAGCTTTCTAAGAAATGTCCCGATTTTTGCCGACCTGGAAGAAAAAGACTTCCAGAGAATCATCAAGCTTGGGCTGAGGCAAAAATACAAAAAGGGAAACATCGTTGTCCTTGAACAGGAAAGCGGCGCCGCGCTCTTCGTGATTATTACCGGAAAGGTCAAAGTAGTTCGCACGGACGAGGATGGGCGGGAAGTCATCCTTTCCATGTTCGGTCCTGGCGAGTTTTTTGGTGAGATGTCCTTGCTGGATGGTCTTGCCCGTTCCGCCAGCGTTGTCGCGACCGTGAAATCAGAGCTGTTCATGATTCATCGACGGGATTTTCTCCAGTTGTTGGAGGAGTATCCGCAAGTGGCCATTTCGTTGCTCGCAGAACTCGCGATGAGGATCCGCAAGGCAGACATGCAGATCAAGAGCCTTTCCCTCAAGGATGCGGCGGGCCGGGTCGCAAACGTGTTGCTGATGCTCTCAGACGACCTGGGCGTGTTCAGGAAGGGTAAAGTCGAAATAGAGGATCTTCCCCTGCAGCAGGATATCGCCAACATGGCTGGCACATCCAGAGAAACGGTGTCGCGCATGATCCACCATTTCATACGGAACGGCGAGGTGGATCTGAAGGGCAACAAGGTCACCATCAACGATTACGAGGGTTTTCGCAAAAAGTATTTGTAGGAGGCGGGCGCATGATTCCGGCGCTCTGGTTGAGGGGATGAGTTTACTGATCACAAATCATCACGGTTGAGATGGAGATGGAGGCGAAGGCGCAGAGAGAGACACCTTCCACGGAAGGTCGAGCAGACTTACACACACACACCACATTCTCAGACGGCGCTCTATCCCCGCAGGAGCTGGTTCGAAAGGCTCACGCTGCAGGCTTGAAGACGATCGCGATTACAGACCACGATCATGTCGCTGCCCTAGAAGAAGGAATTGAGTGGGGGAAGAACTATGGAATTGAGGTCATCCCCGGCCTTGAGTTGAGCGCCACCTTCGGAGAAAAGGATGTCCACATCCTTGCCTACTTCTTCGACCCCACGGACCGCCGCCTGCTCGAATACCTGGAGGTCTTCCGCAAAGAACGATTGCGAAGAGCCGAGAAGATTGTCGAGAAGCTGAACAAAATCAACATCCCCATTACTCTTAACGCGGTGCTCGAGCAGGCAGGTGTAGGCTCTGTTGGCCGCCCGCATATCGCCAGTGCACTTGTAGAAGAAGGGTTGACGGGGTCCTACCATGAAGCATTTTCCAAATACATCGGAACGAACGGGCCGGCCTATGAAAAGAAATTTCAACTGAGCCCGGAAGAAGCCTTTCGTTTGGTGTCCTCGGCCGGCGGGTTGACGTTTCTTGCGCATCCGGGGAATTACACGTCGGAAGCCGAAGTCCTCGAGTTGATCAAACGAGGGGTGGATGGAATTGAAGTGATTCACCCGTCGCACAGTGAAGAGCGTCAGGAGCACTATCGAGGTGTGGTGAATCAGTACTTTTTGCTTGAAAGCGGAGGCTCCGATTACCACGGAGGGAAAAAGAACGATGAACGCGCATTCGGGTCGTTCTTCGTTCCGCTCCATGTCGTGGAAACGATGCGCAGCAGGCTGTTTTCATAACTCAGAGTGTGAAGGGATAAGAGTGTGTTGCGTTGCCTGGGAGCGGTTGCGTTGTTCAGCGTTGTCGTGCCGGCACTTGTCGCCAGACAAAACTCGAGTTCGGTTGGCCGCTGGAGGAATTTCACCGATATGAAATCTGTTGCTGCGATCGATGTCCGGGCGGATGCCGCGTGGGCTGCCACAACCGGCGGGGCGTTCGCATACATGTTTCCTTCCTCGGGTTTTCAAAAGTACACGAATTCAGAGGGACTGAGCAGCAACGAGTTATCCGCTGTTTCCATTGACCAGGCTGGCAGGATATGGCTGGGCTCAACGGATGGGTCGATCTCGCTCTACGAGAACGGGTGGCGTCTCATCATGGACATCGCTTTGAGCAATAGGCTTCAGAAATCGATTCGGAAGTTCGTGCAGCGCGGCGATTCCATGTTTGTGGCGAGTGATTTTGGGGTCTCGGTGTACGTGATTTCCAAAATCACTCGCCACAAACATGGAATCGCCGCGCTGCACGAACTTCCGAATCGATTTCTGAAGCCTATTGCTCAAAGCGATGTCCATGATGA
>JANOGR010000294.1:0-8807 GCA_031406095.1 Ignavibacteriales bacterium | reverse complement strand
CACGTTTGGGATGCTGCTTGCACTGCGGCAGAGCAATCTGGCGGGGAAGAAGAAGTTTGTCGGGTTTGATACTTCCCCTCCACTTGTGGAAGCATTGAAAAACGGTGAGATTGATGCACTCGTAGCGCAGGACCCGACGCGGATTGGGTTTGAAGCGGTGAAGGCCATTGTAAGCCATATCAAAGGTGAGAAAGTGAACGTCCGAATCGATACGGGAGCGCAGCTCATCACCCGGGAAAATCTGAATGACCCGAAAATAAAAAAACTCCTTGCCATCCCATGAAAAGTCGGGGAACGGAAGAGATGAAACCTCGGGCTGTATATCTTGAGATGAAAGGTATTCGCAAGTCCTTTGGAGCAACACATGCCCTGGATGGCGTTGACTTACGTGTGCAGGCTGGCCAGGTGCTTGCCCTCGTGGGAGAAAATGGGGCTGGGAAAAGTACGCTCATGAAAATCCTCTCAGGTGTCCTGCATCCCGATGCCGGAGGCATGATGCTCGACGGCAAGCCCTATACTCCCCGCAATCCCCACGACGCCCGGTTGGCCGGCGTTGCCATGGTCTATCAGGAGCTTTCACTCGCACCCCATTTATCCGTGACCGAGAACATTATGCTCGGCATGGAGCCTGCCAACTTCGGTGTGGTGAACAGGTCAGAAGCCCGGCGGCTTGCGTTAGATGCCCTCGCTCAACTGGGACATTCGGATATCCCTCCCAATGTTCCGGTCGGCCGGCTCTCCGTTGCCGAACGACAGATTGTCGAAATCGGAAGAGCCCTCGCGATTGGATGTCGCGTGCTTGTGCTCGATGAGCCCACGAGCAGCCTCACTGCAGCCGATATCGAGCGTCTCTTTGTTCTTATTCGCCGGCTTCGCGATCAGGGCAAAGCAATTATCTATATTTCTCATTTTCTGGAGGAGGTGAAAAAGATCTCGGATCGATTCGTGGTTCTTCGGGACGGCAGAAGCGTCGGCGAGGGCAAAACCAAGTCAACTCCTCTGAAGCGAGTTGTTACTCTCATGGTCGGGCGAGAAGTTACGGATTTCTATCCGAGATCGCGAAGAAAATCAGGAGATGTGATTCTCCGCGCAAATGACTTGACAGGTGAGGCAAAGCCCGTAGCAGCCTCCTTTGAGCTTCATCGTGGTGAGGTGCTGGGCATTGCGGGGCTCATGGGAGCTGGCAGGTCGGAACTTCTTCGCACGATATTTGGCCTGGAGCCAATTCGCCGCGGTGAAATCAAGCTCGGTGTGTATTCCGGGCCTGCCTCACCGTCGCTTCGCTGGACGCAAGGAATGGGGATGGTGAGTGAGGATCGGAAAAACGAGGGATTGGCGATGGGGCTGTCCGTTGCAGATAATGTTACGCTCTCCCGGTTGACTGGATTCGGCCCCGCCGGTATGGTGTTTCCGCGACGTCAAAATCAGTCGGCGAGCACATGGATGGACAAATTACAAATCAGATGTCAGGGTCCCGGCCAACGCGTAATCCATCTGTCGGGAGGCAACCAGCAAAAAGTTGCCATTGCTCGTTTGCTCCATCATGATGTCGATGTGTTTCTGCTGGATGAGCCCACGAAGGGAATCGATATCGGGTCAAAAGTCGAGATTTATCGACTGATCGATGAATTAGCCAAACGAGGGAAATCGGTTCTGTTTGTCAGCAGTTACGTGCCTGAATTGCTCGGCGTCTGTGACCGTGTGGCGGTGATGAGCCGCGGCCATTTGCACCGTGCGCGTCCCGCCAAATCTCTGGACGAAAGCGAGGCTATGATGGAGGCAACGGGAGCGCTATGAAAGACTGGGGCAGAAAGGTCGGCCCGTTAACAGGCCTGGTTATCGTTTTTGCGCTTTTCTCTTTGTTGCGGCCGGGCAGCTTTCCGACGGCTGGCAACATAGAATTGATGCTGCTTCAGACCGCTGTCGTCGGAACCGGTGCTCTGGGTATGACGATCGTCATCGTCAGTGGGGGCATCGACCTTTCCGTTGGCTCCATGGTTGCGCTCAGCACGGTGACCATCGCGCTCTTGTTAAACATCGGGGTCTCGCCTCTTGCGGCGGCCGTGGGCGGAGTAGCTGCCGGAGCCTTTTGCGGCTCCTTGATTGGCTTCCTTGTCACTCGACTGCGGCTTGCTCCGTTCATTGCTACGCTGGCGATGTGGGGCGCGTTGCGGGGTGCGGCCAAAGGACTCGCCAATGAACAGGTCATCGTCGCGCCGAGTACCTGGCTGAACAATCTTCTCAACGTGCTGACAGATGACCAGAAATGGATGATCGTGCCGCCCGGCGTATGGCTCATGTTAATTCTCGCCTGCATCGTTGGAGCGTTTCTGAATTACACGCGGTTGGGCAGACACATCGTTGCCGTCGGTTCGAATGAACAGACTGCCAGGCTTTGCGGTATTTCAGTTGAACGAACGAAGCTTGTGGTGTACATGCTCGGATCCGGTTTTGCCGCGCTGGCCGGCGTTCTACAGTTCTCGTATCTGACCGTCGGCGATCCGACAACGGGCACGGGAATGGAACTGGATATTATTGCGGCGGTTGTCATAGGCGGCGCGAGCCTCTCCGGAGGTGAAGGGAGAGTTCTGGGGAGCCTTGTGGGAGCTTTGATCATGACTGTCGTTGCGAATGGAAGCACGAAAATGGAGCTGCCAAATTGGGTGCAGGAAATTGTCACGGGAGGCATTATCATTGCCGCAGTTGCTCTTGATCGGTATAGACACCGGAGAATGGAGTAACGGAGCGGAAGGGATTCAAAGGAAGTCGAAGCACGGGTAATTCATCCCGCCTATTTTCACTCCTCGACTTGTAGCCCTAACGGGAATCGAACCCGTATTTCAGCCTTGAGAGGGCTACGTCCTAAACCGTTAGACGATAGGGCCGGAACATTGCAGATTGGAGATTGAAAATTGTAGATTGGGCACTGAAGGTGAGTTTTTTTTCAATCTACAATTTACAATCCGACATCTGCAATTTTAGCTGCCCCGCTAGGGCTCGAACCTAGACTTTCCTGATCCAGAGTCAGGCGTGTTGCCAGTTACACCACGGGGCAATGCAAAAAACTCAACCTACCGTAAAACTGCCGGCGACTGCGATATCGATTCGTGTCACAGGCTTGTCGCAACAACAACGCCGACTTTTCCCGAAACCAACTCTACTTGTTCTTCAAACTTGACAACGGTTTGCCGCATCCGCGAGCGCTGTTGTTCAACACAGGGAGGGATAGAAGCCAGGTTTTCATTGTGGAATGGCTCGCGCTCCGCTATCTTCAAACAAAATGCCATCCCGTCTTCCATGTTCTTGTAATACTCACGCAATGTTTTCACTTCACGTGTTGTATACGTGCACCGCGCGACCAACGATTCGAAATAGTCGACATACATCACGATCTCCTTGGCGAACATATGCGGCCGCTCAGGGGGAACCAGCGATGGGCCGCGACCGTAGATATGATCGACCATTTCTTTGAGCGTGTAGATGCGGTCGAACCACGCGATGTTCGGCCCGGGGCAAATCGATTGCGGGGCGTTGCTCTCTTCCTCGATGCCGAGCGCGATCAGCGCGCCGTTGCCGAGATGGTCGCAAATGCACGTCTTTTCCATCACCAGGGCTTTCTTATACCGTTTCTCGGGTTCCGGAAGATCGAGAGCATCGATTTCCCGCAGCTTTTTCTGTTGATATTCCGAAGAGGCAGGACAGATCGGACGTTCGGTGTATTCGGTGTTCGAGACGAGAAATTTCTTTGGACATGGTGAACCGGGGCTGCCGGATTCGATGCGCTTGCGCGTCCAGAGTTCGGAACCGGATTTCCGGACATTGTTGAACGGAATTCCGAGAGGGGAGACATCGCTTACATATAAATCTTCCTCTTTCGCCCGGCGCAGTAGTTCGCGTGTCGCGTCATCGACACAGGTTGCTTCCGGGACCAACAAGAACGGGCTCGCCCAACCGGTCATATCCATTCCGAAATCTTCCTGTAAACGCCGGACTTCGCCATGCGTCCCGATGCCGCCCTGAACGGTGACGAGCGCGCGGTGGTCTTTTGCTGCTTCGGGATATTCCCAGACCATTTCTTTGTAAAACCGCTGGATCATCGGCTGGAATTCCGCGGCAAGTTGTTCACGTTTTTCTTTGAACTCCTGGAGAAGCGATGGCAGCAACTCGCCGTTGGACGCGAACAAGTGCCCGCCGCAATTCAAACCCGATTCAATGCGGAACTCGTATACTTCCAATCCCTTCTTCGCCATGAACTTCCCCTGGATCAACGCAGAGCGGAAGTCGCTGACTTTCAAAATAATCTTTTTCTTAATCTTGCCGGTAGCGTCCCTGTAAAAATCACGGAACCGGGTCATGTAGCCGAACAAGGTTTGGTTGATACCCGCGGAAAAAATAATGCTGGATGCAAGACTGCTGTTAGCGTATCCGCGGAGGGCGGATTTTGCGTCGCTGAATTCTTCGCTCATCAATGTTCCCACGGCGTTGTAATTCATCTTGTCCAGCTTCACCATGATATTGACGCCGATGGAACCGGGAGTCATTCGCTCGGTGAGGTCAAGCTCCATCGCGGAGCGTTGGGGGCCGGCGGCCATACGCAGCATTTGTTCATACGCTTGTTTGAGAGGTGCGGTGTCGGGAAGCAGGTCGAAATATTTTTTCTTGTCGTTCTCCGCGAAGAAAGGCAACCGCTTGATCGCGTCAAATTTCAGTTGAACGATTTCTTTGACGGTTTCCATGTAGGCGGTGATTCGTTTCGCGCGTCCATCTTCGATATTCCAGGGAAGAGGAATCGCCGGGAGTTGAAATTGCCCTACATAGTAGCGCCGGATTTTTTCAAGCAGGAGATCATCGACCAGGGAAATCACGGAAGAAATGCCAAAGGGTGCAACGCGAATCGGGGTGTCAACAGAATGACCGGTGCCCATAACCGGAATATGAAAAGTGTGGTGATACAAACTCATTGCTTTTTCTCGCAAATGTGATTCAGAATCGGCTGTGTTGCCGACCTCGGGGCAATTCAGTCAACAATTTAAGCAAAAAAGTCCTGTTTTACAATCTGACCTTCGTTGATTTTCCCTCCACTCTTCGGTATATTTTGCCGCACGTCTGCAACCATGTATCCTCTCAAAGTCAGAATATCGCGAGTAAATGAACAATCGAATGTGCCGCTCCCGCATTATGCTACGGAGGGTTCGGCTGGGATGGATATTTGTGCAGCCGTGGAAAGCGACATCGTCATACAGCCCGGCGAGACAGTTCTTGTTCCTTCCGGATTCCGGATGGAACTCCCGCAGGGATATGAAGCCCAGGTACGACCGCGCAGTGGTTTGGCTCTCAAACATCGAGTCGGAATCTTAAATGCGCCCGGCACCATTGATTCTGACTACCGGGGTGAGGTCAAAGTCATTCTGACGAATTTCGGTTCTGTGGCATTTACTGTGCGCGCGGGAGATCGTATTGCCCAGTTGATCATCAGTAAATACGAACGGATCGAATGGGATGAAGTGGCATCAGTGAACGAAACCACGCGGGGGGAAGGCGGGTTTGGACATACCGGAGTTGTCTCAACGAGAGGTCCTCAAAATGCCAAATAAACGCAAGAGACCTGTTGTCCCTGCCGAGCAGGAGAACTTGAATTCAGTTTTTCAATCACTTGGACGCATCGAGGTCGTGCTGCTTGTGGGTGGGGTCTTACTCTTGTTGGTTCTTTTTTACACTATCCAATCGATTCTCTCGCCATTCCTGGTGCTTGGTGCGATTATTTTTCTGTTGTTCCCTCTCCGCCGTTACGCGCTTGCAAAGAACGTGATGTGGCTGAGCATCATCCTGTTTTCTCTCTGGCTTCTCCACGAAATAGTGGGAATCCTTGCTCCCTTCATCGTTGCGATGGTTTTTGCATACATCCTTGACCCGATTGTCGATGCACTGGAAAAAAAGAAAGTCCCCCGGTGGGTGAGTTCACTGGTTCTCATCTTGCTGCTCTTAGGCGGCATTACGCTGGTCCTGTTCTTTATTCTTCCTGTCGCTGTTACGCAATTTGAAGGGGTTCTCGATGCAACGTCCAAACTGGTTACCGATGCCCGCAACTATATTGCTGGAAGCAACTTGTTGAATTCCCTGGAACGGTACGGAATCTCCGCCGAGCAGGTTCGGTCGGTGCTGACCACGAGCCTGACTCCCAAAATCGAGGATATATTGAAGAACATCCTCGATGCGGTCCTTGTTTTCGTGAGCAGCATTTCCGGCGTCGTGACCCAGGTTTTTTATGTCATTCTTGTTCCCTTCCTCGCATTCTACATTCTCTCGGATTTCCCGAAGATCAATTACAGGTTTCAGATGTTGTTTCCGAGGCAGCGTCGCCAGCGGGTTGTGGAATATCTGGAACAGGCCGACCAATTGATTGGCCGCTACTTGCGGGGAGCGCTTACCGTGGCCTTCCTGCAAGGGATCGTCATCGCTCTCTCATTCTCAATCTTTGACATCAAGTATGCGCTTCTCCTCGGCTTACTGGCTGCAGTCCTGGATCTCGTACCGTATTTCGGGTTGATTATCATCATGATACTCTCCGGCGTTGTGGCGACCTTCAGCGAACCCCCCGTCTTGCCAAAAGTGTTGTTTGCCTTCGGCACAATCGGACTTCTCCATATGGTGGAAATAGTGTTCCTCTCGCCGCGCATTGTCGGCAGCAAAGTCGGTTTGCATCCTCTTCTCATTATTCTCTCGATCCTCGTGTTCTTCCAGTTCCTGGGTTTTATCGGGCTGCTGATCGCTGTTCCCGTGACCGCGCTCGTCATCCTGTTTGTCAGGGAATGGGAGCGGCGAAAACGTGGATTCCCGCCTCCAGAATCAGAATCCTCTGTCCCCATCTAGTTGATGCCAGGAACTCTCTATCTTGTTGCCACTCCTATCGGCAACCTGGAGGATATGACCTTTCGGGCAATCCGGGTTCTCAAAGAGGTCGACCTCGTTGTGTTTGAAGAACGGAAGGAAGGAGAAAGGCTACTCAGGCATTTCGCGATCGAGAAACCCGTGGAGAGTCTGAACGAGCACAACGAACAAGCCGCCACTCATGTGATCCTCGAAAGCTTGAAGCAAGGAAAGACGGTAGCGTTGATGTCCGACGCGGGCACGCCGGTGTTCTCAGACCCAGGCCAGCTGCTGGTGCAAAAGGCGATTGACGCCAAGATCAAGATTGTGCCCATACCCGGCGCATCTTCGCTGCTTCCCGCGCTCATCGTCTCGGGATTCCCTATTAACCGCTTTGCGTTCTGCGGGTTTCTCTCGCCGAAAAAGAACCGACGCATCGCGGAACTGCAGCAACTCAAGAAAGAGCCGAGAACCATTGTGGTGATGGAAACGCCTTACCGGCTGGTTCAACTCGTTCGTGATGTCGCCGACGTGTTTGGCGAATCGAGAAGGGTTTGCGTTGCGTTTGACCTCACGTTGCCCACTGAGGAAGTCTTTCGAGGGACAGCCCCGCAGCTCTACCAACAATTCTTGAAGAACGAGCGAAAAGGCGAGTTTGTCCTTGTGATCGAAGGAAAGTAAAGCAGTTGTTGCCTGCCCGCCGATCTTTATGGCGGGCCTGTCCTCAATTCCGCCTAGGGAAACAAAACCGCAGAAGCAATCACGGTAGTCCAGAGTCCGTTCTTGTCTCCCTCCGCAGACTGAGTGATGTTGAACGTCCGCACGATCTTCCCGGACATCTTGAACATCTTTTCTCTTTCGTCCCAGGCCGTGTCAGGGTCAAACTGAACGCCAAGCGTGGTGGCCAGCATCGTGGCGGCGAGGTCTTCGGCGTATTCGCCTGCCCGCTCGTCCGTTTCGCCGAATGGATGGTGTTCGGACAGGTACCCGTATTGTGTGTCGTCGGCGGGTTGGGCGACTCCGATGGAAGCGGCGATGAGGCGGTTCGGCTCGTTCGTGGCGTTCCTGGCCATGACGCAAAAAGTAATGGCCCCAGGCTGAAGCAGCTTGAGCCCGTCGTCTTTCGGGATTCTTTTGCATCCCGGGGGATAGATGCTGGATACCGTGACAATGTTGCATTTTTCAATGCCTGCGTCGCGCAACGCCAGCTCGAACGACTGCAGGTAATCCTTATGCCGTCCTACGCCTTTTGTGAAGAACATTTTTGCTGGAACGAACAATTTCTCATCTCCGCTTTAAAGTGAGTTGCTCAGTGAATTCTGGTTTCAGGGTTGAAGCACTTTCAAGAAACGCCGTTTTCCGACCTTGAGGACGAACTCCTTTTTACTTGGCATCGGGGCGTTGACGTCGCTGATTCTCTCTCCGTCGATAGAAACACCCCCCTGCTCCACGAGCCTTCGGGCTTCACTTTTTGAGGTTGCAAGATGCGTTGCTGTTAACAAGAGTGCGATGCTGGAAACGCCGTTCCCCGGCTTGATCTTGAACTCCTCGACTTCGTCGGGCAGCGTCTTCGCCACAAAAATCCTGTCGAACTCTTCTTCCGCCTTTTGGGCCGTTTCGAAATTGTGATACAGTGTCACGAGCGACCTGGCGAGCCTCCGTTTGAGATCGCGGGGGTTGACGTCTTTACTCTCAAGCTGCTTCTTGATTTCTTTGAGGTCCTTGTTTGAAACGTCCGTTGTAAGCTCAAAATATATGTAAATCAAGGAATCGGGAATTCGCATGGATTTCCCATAAATCTCCCGCGGGGGCTCGTTGATTCCGATGTAGTTATCGAGCGACTTGCTCATTTTTTCCACACCGTCGGTTCCCGGAAGAATCGGCATCGTAAGCGTGATCTGTGGTTCGAGGCCGTATTCGCGCTGAATTTCTCTTCCCAC
>JANOGR010000292.1:0-2818 GCA_031406095.1 Ignavibacteriales bacterium | reverse complement strand
TCCAGGGCATCATCGTGACCGACGGAATGACGATGCAGGGTGTGACCGACAAATTTTCTCCCGAAGAAGCGGCGGTTCTTGCAATGGAAGCCGGCGCCGATGTCGTTCTTGTCCCGGAAAACTTTCAACGATCTTATGAGGGCATTCTTGGAGCAGTGAAGTCGGGGAAAATAGCAGCTACGAGAATAGATGAATCTGTTCGAAGAATTTTGTCGGCAAAAGCATGGCTTGGGCTTCACAAATCAAGAATCGTGGACGTGGAAAAGATATCGGAGGAAGTCGGCGACCCGGAGTCGGCGGCTCTCGCACAGGAGATATCCGACAAGTCTGTCACTCTTTTGCGGAATAATACCAATCGGCTTCCGGTTCGGCCTCACAGCAAGATTCATCTTCTCGTAGTGACGGATGACGTGAACATGCAAGCCGGGACTGAACTTTATGCGACTTTGCAGAGAGCAAAGCAACAAGTGATGGTTTCGCGGCTGTGGGATGAATCATCGCAGGAGCAAATTGAGCAAGCGCGAAGGAAATTGAATGAGAAGGATGTCATCATTGTAGCTGTGTATCTCTCGATAGGGTCATGGAAAGGAAAACTTGGCGTTGCAGAGCCGCTGGCGAAGTTTATCGGCGAAATCGCCCGATCGTCGAAACAAAGTATTCTTGTGGCATTTGGCGATCCTTATGTCTTGGGGAAAATGCCCTCAATGGACGTGGTTCTCGCCTGTTACAACGGAACGATCCTTGCTGAGCGGTCAGTCGGTAATGCACTTCTTGGTTTGAGCCCGATGAAAGGCAAGCTGCCAGTGACAATTCCGGGAAAATATACTCGGGGATCAGGGCTCGAATTTTCCGCGATCTCACAGAAGAAGGGAAAATGACGGTGCCGCTTCGCACTTCGTTCATCGGCTTTAAGTTACAAAGTCCGCTGATTGTTGCTTCGGGTCCGGCAAGTCATGATGTTAATCAGGTCAGACTTGCAGAAGAACAAAAGATCGGAGCCATCATTCTCAAAACGGCTTGCTCGGACAAATATGAACACATGCGATTCTGGCCGCGCCCGCGCTACAAATTGATTGATTGGGACAAGCAAATGGAGGGCCGGTCCAAACAATTCACGCTGTATTCATATGAGCAAGGGTATAGCGGAACTCTTCAGGATTATTGGGATTTTATCAAGGCTTGCAAGGATAAATCGAGCGTTCCAATTATTGGCAGCATCTTCGCTGATGTGGCTACCGACTGGGCTGAACTTGCGATGAAAGTTGAGGGGAGTGGTGCGGATGCGATCGAATTGGATATTTCTTCTCCTCATCGTCCCGGCAGTCTGGATTTCGAGACGACGTTTGTTGCGGCCATTAGAGCGGTGCGCCGTTCCGTCAGATTTCCCGTTATTGTCAAACTTGCTGCGGGACCCGATGTGGTTCATCAGTGTCTTGCAGCTCAGGAGTGTGGCGCAGACGCGGTAACCTTGTGCAACCGCATTCGCGGATTCGACGTGGATACGGAGTCCCAGCGTCCCATTTTGCATGGCAATTTTGCCGGCGTGGGTGGACCCTGGGCGAAATACTACACATATCGACATGTTGCCGAGGCCGCGCAAGCAATCAAGATTCCGATCAGCGGAACAGGTGGAACAATCAGCGGTGAAGATGTTATCAAGTTTATCTTGCTGGGTGCGACCACAGTTCAGATCCTGTCAGTCATCATGATCAACGGATGGAAGTCTGTCAGCACGATCAACAAAGAAGTCGAAGACTACATGAAAAGGAAGGAAATCACTTCGTTGGAAGAAATCAGAGGAAAAGCGCTGAAGCATTTGACCCAGCCTGATGAAATCATCCGCTGGTCGGGAGAGCCGAAGTCAGGGCCGCGCAATGAATGGAAATAAGCTGAAATATCCCGGTCTTCATCCTTTTCCCCCAGCATTCGTGAAAGAGTTTGCTCCCGTTGCGGAGGTCGTGGAACAAAAATGCATCGCGTGCGACCGCTGTCCGCCAATTTGTTTTTTTGACGCCATCGTCATGGAGAATCGGCCCGCGCACAAGTACAAACGAACGGCGGTCGTCATTGAAGACAATTGTACGGGGTGCGGATTATGCTTTGATGCGTGTCCCGTCGACGCGATTATCTGGATCCCTGATAAGTCCCCACTGCCCGTACCTGGTTCAAAGTCTTTTTCACGCGTTGAGGATACCGATCTATGAATGTGATCGACCTGACTCATCCTATTACAAAAGATCTTCCAACGTACTTTCCATGGCATCCGTCGACGAACCTGGAGCCCACGGCGAACTACAAAGACCACAAATGTGTTGTCACAAAACTGACAATCGGAACACACAGCGGCACTCATATTGATGCGCCGTCACACGTACTCGAGGGAATGCCGACCATGGATCGTTATGATCCGAAGCTCTGGTTCGTCGATGCTCAGGTTTTGGATTTTACCCCGAGAGAACCACGCCAGGCGATTTCGGCTGAGGAGATCAAGAAAAAGCTCAAGCGAAGCGGTATAGGCGTGATTGTCAAAACCGGTTGGGACAGACATTTTGGGGATCAAGATTACTACGCAACGTATCCTCCCATTTCCAATGAAGCTGCAGAATGGTTAGTCACCATGAATGTGCCGGTGATCGCGGCGGATACGCCTTACACTTTGGAAGTACACTACATTTGTCTCAAACGAGGCATACCGCTCATCACGAACATTAACAATACGGCGGCGTTGCGGGAAGGGATGGTTAAACTGATTGCTGCACCTCTTTTAATCAAAGATGGCGATGGCGCTCCTGCGCGAGTTTTTGCGGTTGTCGAATGA